>CACXDR010000262.1 GCA_902766415.1 uncultured Lachnospiraceae bacterium | reverse complement strand
CGTCCTGCACGGTGACCTCCAGCCATCCGTCCTTCGTAAGCCCGGCGACGCCTTCCGTCCCGAGCAGGCGGTAGATGCTCATGTCGATCGCGAAGGTGCCGTCTGCCTTCGGCGTGCAGACGAAGGAATTCAGGTCGTCGTTCTCATAGCTGCCCGCGTACGGCGTCAGCACGTCGGCACCGGCAGCGGCTGCCTGCCTTGTCTGGACCATGCCGTTTTCGGTCCATGCGCCCCGTTCGTCGACAGTGTACCCGTCGGGGGTGACGCCGCCTGCCTGCGCGTAGCCGCGCGCGTCAAAGTAATAGCATTCCGCGGTGCCGTCGGCGTCTCCGTCGATCCACATCCACCGCGCTGCCGGATATCCGCCGTCGTCCGCGCGCCACCATCTGCCGACGCTGTCGGCCTGCCAGGTGCCCGCGAAAGCGGTAGATGAAAGAACGGCTGCTGCGGCAGCTGTCGCCGCGATAAGGCTGAGTATTTTCTTCATAAGGTTCTCCTTTCTGACCTTCAGTTTTCTAAAGTCTAACAGGAAAAAGCGCAGATGGTAAGAGGAAACCGTGTTAAAATGACCGGAAAGGGACTGCCGCCCGGAAAAAGAAAAACGGCCGGAGACAGGAGCCGGGATGACTGAAAGAGAAAAAATGCTGAGGCATGAGCTGTACGACGCCAATTATGACAGGGAGCTTGCGGAGGAGCGGCTTAAGTGCAAGCTGCTCTGCCGGAAATACAACACCCTCCCGCTGGACGACAGCGGATCAAGGGACAGGGTGCTGAGGGAGATCCTGGGAAAGGCGGGCGCCTCCGTGACCATCGAGCCGGATCTCTGGTGCGATTACGGCTGGAATATCGAGGTCGGGGAAAATTTCTACTCGAACCACGGGCTCGTCATCCTGGACGCGGGAAAGGTCACCTTCGGGGACAATGTATTTATCGGGCCCTCCTGCGGGTTCCACACCTCAGGACACCCGATCGACTTTGAGCGGAGGAACCGGGGCCTTGAATATGCCTGGCCCATCACGGTGGGGGACAATGTCTGGTTCGGCGCCGGGGTGCAGGTCATGCCGGGCGTGACGATCGGCAGCAATGTCGTGATCGGTTCCGGGAGCATCGTCACGAAGGATATCCCGGACGATTCCGTGGCTCTGGGCAACCCGTGCAGGGTCATCCGGAAGATCACGGAGGAGGATGCCCGGAAGGACTGGAGCTTCCGCCCGCGCAGGTAAGGACTTAAGAAGGGCGGAGCTTCCGCCCGCGGCAGTGAATGCGATGGAGGGATCAGGAGATGAACATACAGATTTTCGGAACAAAGAAGAGCCAGGACACGCGCAAGGCGGAGCGGTACTTCAAGGAACGCAGGATCAGCTTCCAGTCGGTCGACATGAAGGAGAAGGGACTCTCTAAGGGGGAGTTCGATTCGGTCCGGAAGGCAGTCGGAGGCCTGGAGGCCATGCTCGACCCGGACGCGAAGGACCAGGATCTCCTTGCGATGATCCGGTACATCGTCCCCGAGGACAGGGCGGAGAAGGTCTTCCTGAACCAGTCCGTGCTGAAGCTGCCGATCGTCCGGAACGGCAGGCAGGCGACGGTGGGCTACTGCCCTGAGATCTGGAAGGAATGGTCATGACCGTCGCCGGAGCGGCGGAAAGGAGGAAGGGAAATGCGTCTGTTTATCGCGGTGCAGCTTTCCGATGAGATGAAAAAGGCGGTCACGGGAACGCTTCACGACCTCAAGAAGGCAGGTGTGGCGGGCAGCTACGTGCCCGCGCAGAACCTGCACCTTACGCTTGCGTTTATCGGGGAGACGGAGGACCCGGAGCCGGTGAAGGAGGCGCTGCGGAGCGTGTCCTTCAAGCCCTTCCGCCTGTCATTCTCGGAGGCCGGGACCTTCGGGGACCTGCTCTGGGCAGGCATCAAGGGAAACCAGGGCCTTTCCGCCGCCGCGAAGGCGGTCCGGGAGGCGCTGGACGCGGCGGGGATCCCCTATGACAGGAAGAAGTTCACCCCGCACGTCACCCTGGTGCGGCGGATGACCGGGAACTGGAAGAAGGTCCCGGCGCCGAAGGGGGAGATGATGGTGAAGAAGATCTCCCTGATGCGGTCATCACAGAAGGACGGCAGGACGGTCTATACGGAGGTATTCTCCGTCTGAGAGGGCGGGGCGAAGATCCCCGCGTCACTTTCGATCCGGAGAAGGTCCCGGAAGGAGATCTTCGTGTCATCCACGGACAGGCTCTGCCCTGTAAGGTCCACGCCGCGGCAGCTTCCGCGGAGCGTCCTGTACTGCCCGCGCGTGCCGAAGGCCTCGTGGTCCGCGTCGGCGCAGGGGACAAAGAAGGTCACGGTGACAGGGATACGGCGTTCCTCTGTCCTGCGCCTGCCGGCAGTCAGCCGGCAAAGGATATTCAGCCGGCGGTCCAGCTCCCGGATCTCTGTCCCGGACAGCTCCCGTCTCGGCTCATACAGCTCATTCTTCGCGGCGACGGCGTCACTGAAGCCCTTCAGTGCGTCGTACGGCGCGAATATTTTTGCCCGTTTCCCGATGTCCATCCGCGGGTGCCGGAGCCGGAACGGGTCGTCCCCGCTGTGCTGCGGCCTTCCGAGGGCGGCGGTCTCCCGGTAGCGGAAGCCGGGAGGCATGGGAATATCACCGATCCCGGACATGCTCCGCACCTCCCTTCCGAAACGGCGTGGT
>CACXDR010000261.1 GCA_902766415.1 uncultured Lachnospiraceae bacterium | reverse complement strand
TTAAAGGTGAAGTCCTCGTTCGGAACCATGGACGGTGAGGTCGCGTGCACGAAGACAGGCAAGGATCTCATGATCGCGTTCAACCCGAAGTTCCTTCTTGACGCGCTCCGCGTCATCGGGGACGAGGAGGTGGACCTCTACATGACGAACGCGAAGTCTCCCTGCTATATCCGCGACGCGAAGGAGAGCTATATCCATCTCATCCTGCCGGTCAACTTTATCGTCTGACGGACTGGAGGGAGCATATGAAGGATATCGCGATCAGGGATGAATATATCAAGCTCGAGCAGGCAATCAAGCTTGCCGGCGAATCGGATACCGGGGCGGACGCGAAGTACGTTGTGAAGGACGGCCTCGTGAAGGTCAACGGGGAGGTCTGCCTTCAGCGCGGGAAAAAGCTCAGGCCGGATGATACCTTTACTGTAAACGGACATGATTATAGAATCACTGGAGCTTAAAAATTTCAGAAATTACGGAGCGCTTACTCTGGAATTCGACCCCGGGTCCAATCTTCTTTACGGAGACAACGCCCAGGGGAAAACGAATATCCTCGAAGCGCTCTATATCTGCGCGGCTGCAAAGTCGCACCGGACCGGAAAGGACCGGGAGATGATCCGCTTCGGGGAGGATGAGGCGCATATCCGCCTCATGCTGAGGAAGAAGGACGTCCCTTACAGGATCGACATGCACCTGAAGCGCGACCGTTCCAAGGGGATCGCCGTCAACGGCGTCCCGATCCGGCGCGCGAGCGAGCTTTTCGGCACGCTGAACGCGGTGCTGTTTTCGCCGGAGGACCTGAATATCATAAAAAACGGCCCTTCGGACCGGCGGCGCTTCATGGACGTGGAGCTCTGCCAGCTGGACCGTTCCTATGTTTTTTCGCTCGTGAACTACAACCGGGCGCTTCTGCAGAGGAACCGGCTTCTGAAGGACCTCTGGTCTAAGCCGCAGCTTAAGGAAACGCTGTCTGTGTGGGATGAGCAGCTCATCCGTTACGGGAGGGAGCTTATTTTAAGGCGGGAGGCGTTTCTCCGTGACCTGAATCCCGTGATCCGGGAGATCCATGAGAAGCTGACCGGGCGGAAGGAGACCTTGTTCCTGTCCTACGACGGGAACGTACGGGCGGACGCGTTTCCGGAGGCGCTTTTAAAAAGCCGGGACCAGGACCTCCGCCAGAAAATGACGCTGGTCGGGCCGCACCGCGACGACATCGGGTTCTTTGTGGGCAGGACAGGGGAGGAGCGTCAGGACGCTGCCGGAAACGATCCGCGCGGCATGGACTTAAGGCGCTACGGCTCCCAGGGACAGCAGCGTACGGCGGCATTGTCCTTAAAGCTTTCGGAGCTTCAGATCATGCGCTCCCTTTTAAACGAGAGTCCCGTCCTCCTTCTGGATGATGTTCTCTCGGAGCTTGATACGGACCGGCAGAAGCACCTGCTCGGCGCGATCAGCGATATCCAGACGGTGATCACCAGCACCGGTATGGAAAATCTTCTTGAAAAAGAGTTCCGGATCGACCGGAAATATGAAGTAATAAACGGTACAGTGCGCAAAGCGGACTGAAAGGTCTGTGAAGGAGGTACTTAATGGGCACGGAATACAATGCGGACCAGATCCAGATCCTTGAAGGTCTGGAAGCTGTCAGGAAAAGGCCGGGCATGTACATCGGCTCCACGTCTTCAAGGGGGCTCCATCACCTTGTCTATGAGATCGTGGACAATTCTGTCGATGAAGCGCTCGCGGGCTTCTGCAGCGAGATCTGTGTGACGGTCAATCCGGACAACTCCGTGACTGTCGTCGACAACGGCCGCGGCATTCCAGTCGATATCCAGAAAAAGGCAGGCAAATCCGCGCTTGAAGTCGTCTTTACGATCCTTCACGCGGGCGGAAAGTTCGGCGGCGGGGGATACAAGGTATCCGGCGGCCTGCACGGCGTCGGCGCGTCGGTCGTCAACGCCCTTTCCGAGTGGCTGGAGGTACGGGTGTTCCGTGAGGGCAGCATTTACCGCGAGGCCTTCCGGCGCGGAAAGGTGACGGAGCCGGTCGAGGTGATCGGGACCTGCGAGCCGGAGCGCCACGGGACGGAGGTCCGGTTCCTTCCGGACCCGGAGATCTTCGAGGAGACGGTCTATGATTACGACACGCTCCGCATCCGTCTCCGCGAGACGGCGTTCCTTACGAAGAACCTGAAGATCACCCTGAAGGATGACCGCGAGGAAAAGCGGGAGGAGACCTTCCACTACGAGGGCGGTATCCGGGAGTTCGTCACCTACCTGAACCACGGGAAGAGCGCGCTCTACGACCAGGTCATCTACTGCGAGGGGATCAAGGACAACGTCATGGTCGAGGTGGCGGTCCAGCACAACGATTCCTACAACGAAAATATCTATACCTTCGTAAACAACATCAACACGCCGGAGGGCGGTACGCATCTCACCGGGTTCAAGAACGCTGTCACGAAGACGTTCAACGACTACGCGAGATCGAACAAGCTTTTAAAGGACAATGAGGACAATTTAAGCGGCGAGGATATCCGCGAGGGCATGACGGCGATCATCAGCGTCAAGGTCGAGGACCCGCAGTTCGAGGGGCAGACGAAGCAGAAGCTCGGGAACTCCGAGGTCTCCGGCGCCGTGAGCTCCGTCGTCAGCGAGCAGCTCACCTATTTCCTCGAGCAGAACCCGCAGGCCGCGAAGATGATCTGCGAGAAGGCGGTCCTCGCGCAGCGCGCGCGCGCGGCGGCGAGAAAGGCCCGCGACCTTACGAGGAGGAAATCCGCCCTGGACGGCCTTGCGCTTCCGGGAAAGCTTGCGGACTGCTCCTCCAAGAATCCGGACGAGTGCGAGATCTTTATCGTCGAGGGCGATTCCGCAGGCGGCTCCGCGAAAACGGCAAGAAGCCGCGCGACGCAGGCGATCCTTCCCCTCCGCGGCAAGATCCTGAACGTGGAAAAGGCGCGCCTTGACCGCGTATACGAAAACACGGAGATTAAGGCCATGATCACCGCCTTCGGCACGGGGATCCACGAGGATTTCGATATTTCGAAGCTTCGCTACGGCAAGATCATCATCATGACGGATGCCGACGTCGACGGCGCCCACATCGCGACGCTTATGCTGACCTTCATCTACCGCTTCATGCCGGAGCTCATCAAGGAG
>CACXDR010000260.1 GCA_902766415.1 uncultured Lachnospiraceae bacterium | reverse complement strand
CGGAAACGTCGACGCGACCGTGATCGCGCAGAGGCCGAAGCTCGCGCCCTACATCGATGAGATGCGGGCGAACATCGCGGCGGATCTTGGCGTCAGCGAGGCGGACGTGAACGTAAAGGCGACGACCGAGGAGAAGCTTGGGTTCACCGGCAGGGGAGAGGGGATCTCCGCGCACGCCGTGTGTATCCTCACCGGGGCCGCGGAGCACTGAAGGAGAACGAAAGCCCGGTACGGGACAATATGAAAGCCCGGCGCGGGAACCGTGAGGACCCGCCGGAGACAAAATACAAAAAAGAAAGGCAGCACATATGAAGATCTTTAACACACTGACACGTTACAAAGAGGAGTTCGTACCGCTTGAGCCCGGCAAGGTCAGGATGTATGTCTGCGGCCCGACTGTCTATAACCTCATCCATATCGGGAACGCGCGTCCCATGATCGTCTTCGACACGGTGCGCCGCTATTTCGAGTACCGCGGCTACGAGGTGAACTTCGTTTCGAACTTCACCGACGTGGACGACAAGATCATCAAGGCCGCGAACGAGGAGGGTGTCGATTCCTCGGTCATTTCCGAGCGCTACATAAAGGAGTGCAAAAAGGACATGGAGGGCATGAACATCCGCCCGGCGACGGTCCACCCGCAGGCCACCCAGGAGATCGAGGGGATGAAGACCATGATCGGCCAGCTGATCGACGGCGGGCACGCCTACACCGCCCCGGACGGCACGGTCTATTACCGCGTGCGTTCGTTTAAGGGCTACGGCAAGCTTTCCCACAAGAACCTTGACGACCTGCAGTCCGGGTTCCGGACGCTGAAGGTCACCGGCGAGGAGGACAAGGAGGATCCGAACGACTTCGTCCTCTGGAAGCCGAAGAAGGAGGGGGAGCCGTACTGGGAGTCCCCGTGGTGCAAGGGACGCCCGGGCTGGCATATCGAGTGCTCCGTCATGTCGAAGCGGTACCTCGGCGACCAGATCGATATCCATGGCGGCGGCGAGGATCTTGTGTTCCCGCACCATGAGAATGAGATCGCGCAGTCCGAGGCCGTCAGCGGAAAGCAGTTCGCGAAGTACTGGATGCACAACGCGTTCCTGAACATCGACGGCACCAAGATGTCCAAGTCCCTCGGGAACTTCCGGACGGTCCGCCAGGTCAGCGAGCAGTATGACCTCCAGGTCCTGCGCCTGTTCATGCTGAGCGCGCACTACAGGAGCCCGCTGAACTTCTCGAAGGAGCTCATGGAGAGCGCGAAGGCAAGCCTTGAGCGCATCCTGACCGCCATGGACCATCTGCGCGAGGTCCTTCCGAAGACGGCAGAGAAAGCGCTCTCCGCTGAGGAGGAGAAGAACACGGAAGCGCTCCGCGGCCTCGTGAAGAAGTTCGAGGAGGCCATGGACGACGATTTCAACACGGCGGACGCCCTGGGCGCGGTCTTCGAGCTCGTCAGGCTCGCGAACGTCTCCGTCACGGAGGACAGCGCGAAGGCTTACGCGGAGGAGATGAAGGGCACGCTCGAAAAGCTGCTTGACGTCCTGGGGATCCTTTCCGAGAGGAAGAAGGTGGACCTTGCGGACGAGGTCGAGGCGCTGATCGAGGAGCGCCAGGCGGCGAGAAAGGCGAAGAACTACGCCCGCGCGGACGAGATCAGGAACCAGCTGACCGCCATGGGGATCATTCTTGAGGATACGAAAGAGGGCGTTAAGTGGAAGAAGGCCTGAACACCAGGAAGGAATTAAAGGACATGGCGGCGAGCTTTTCGCCGCTTGTTCTTGCTTATATGGGCGATGCCGTTTATGAGCTTATGATACGCTCGCGCGTAGTGCGGGAAGGGAACCGCCAGGTCAGCCGGCTGCATCACGCTGCGATCCACCTTGTGAAGGCGGACACGCAGGCGAGGCTCATACGTCATCTGGACCCGGAGCTTACTGAGGAGGAGCGTGCGGTGTTCCGCCGGGGGCGGAACGCGCATTCCAATACGTCCGCGAAGAATGCCTCCATCGTGGACTACCGCGTCGCGACCGGCTTTGAGGCGCTGGTCGGCTGGCTCTGGCTTACGGGCAGGGAGGAGCGGCTTGAGGCGCTGGTGGACAGTGCGCTCCGCTGGCTTTCCGATGAAGAGCGGAAGGAGCGGGAGATGCTGGCAAAGCATGAGGCGGCACCGGGCGCTGCCGTACAGACGGAAGGGCCGCGGGAGCATTCAGAAGCCGGGCAGGCGGGCTGCCCGGGGAAGGAGCAGGGATGAACGAGAACGCGATCGAGGGCCGCAACGCGGTCATAGAGGCTTTCCGCGCCGGAAAGACGATCGACAGGCTGTATGTGCAGGACGGGCTTAAGGACGGACCGGTCCAGACCATCGTGCGGGAGGCGAGGAAGCACGACACGAGGATCGATTTTGTCTCCAGGGAACGCCTGAACGAGATGAGCGGGACCGGGCATCACCAGGGCGTGATCGCCATCGCCGCAAGCTACAGCTACGCTTCGGTGGAGGATATCCTGGAACGGGCGAGGGAGAAGGGGGAGCCGCCCTTCATCATCCTCCTTGACGGGATCGAGGACCCGCACAACCTCGGCGCCATCATCAGGACCGCGAACCAGGCGGGCGCGCACGGCGTGATCATCCCGAAGAACCGCGCGGTCGGCCTGACTGCAAGCGTCGCGAGGACCTCCGCAGGCGCCCTGAACTATACGCCGGTCGCGAAGGTGACGAACCTTGTGCGCACCATGGAGGAGCTGAAGAAGGAGGGCCTCTGGTTCGTCTGCGCGGATATGGGCGGGCAGCTCATGTATGACCTGGACCTTACGGGACCTGTCGGACTGGTGATCGGGAACGAGGGGAACGGCGTCTCGGAGCTTGTAAGGAAAAGCTGTGACCTGACCGCGTCCATCCCGATGAAGGGGGAGATCGATTCACTGAACGCGAGCGTCGCGGCAGGGGTGCTTGCGTACGAGATCGTGCGGCAGCGTATGAAAGGGAGGTAAGCCATGGATGAAGTGATGAAGCTCAGGAACGAACTTACGGAAGCTCTGGTGGGACTGATTCGCACGGGCGGGACCAACAGCTTTGACCTGATCTCCGACAAGGACCGCGTGTTCTTTTCCGGGCTCGCGGTAAGCGGGGACAGCTCCGCGTCCGCGGAGGAGCTCTCGGAGGCATGCGGGAAGGTGCTTGCCATGCGGAAGCGTCTCACCGCGCCGAAGTGCGTCGGCTGCGACGGCGCCCCGGACCTTACGGGTGATTTTTCCATGGCTTCCTGGGAGGACGACGACCGCGAGGTGCGCGCGCTTAAGTTCCTGATCCTCTGCGGGCTCCGGGAGCTTGCCGGGCCGGTGTCCAGGGCGGTCGGCGAGGGAAGGACGGACGCGCCGCTCAGGGAGGCCTTCTACAGGGCCATGTTCCTGATCGGGACGGATCTTGCCGAGGACGACCTGATCCAGGTGGCCTACGGCTTCGCGGAGCTCAGGGAAAAGGTCCTCGCGCTCGGCTGAAGAGCAAGGTTTTTCCGGCGTGCAGCTCATTCATATTTACATGATATGCAGTTTTATTGTATATTTTATTATATGACAGACTGCAGACGGAAAGCCGCGGCACAGCCTGCCGCGACTTTCCTAACCTCCCAAGGATGACATCATGCATACAAAGTCTTACGAAATCCTGCATAAGCTCCAGATCATCTTCTTCCGGCTTGCCCTGTGGATCGAGCTCTTTGTCGCGCTGCTGATCTTTGTCGGCATAGCGATCCATTTTACCCGCCTGCCTGCAGAATTGGGTGAGATCATAGAGGGAGGCTTCAACGAGTTCCTTCACTATCTTCTGGACGCCCTGGTCGGCATCGAGGTCGCGATGATGCTCTGCCGCCATGACCTTGACTCTATCGTGGAGGTCATGATCTTCGCTGTCACGAAGTCCCTCATCATAAACCATGAGAACTCCATCGGCATCCTGATCGGCGTCGTCGCGGTCGCGGTACTGTTCGCAATCAGGAAGTTCCTGTTCCTTTCCGCAGTGGATCTCGCGGAGCGGAAAAAACACGCGGACTATATCCAGAGAGAGAAATAAAAAGAGAGAAACAGGCAGAGAGAAATCAGGCACGGCACAGGCTGCCGGGCAGAGAATACGCAAAATGCGGAATACGCAAAAATGAGCCGCAGCGCCGGTACAGCGCTGCGGCTCATTTTCGGTTTATGGAGAACATCGTCCGCGTTTTCTTATGGGAAACAGGCTCTTCTTATCCTTTGCTTCCGGCAGCTTCCGGTTCGTGCCCGCTCCGGAAACGTCTGCCTGCTTTTCCGGAGGCCGGCTCTCCCCGGCTCTGCTTCCGTCCCAGTTAAGCGTCGTCCTCCGGAAGAGCGGCTCAAGCATGTACAGAAGACAGGGGACCATGAAGATCGTGATGAACGCGGAGATCATGGCGCCCCGCGCAAGGAGGAGGCACATCTCCTGGATCAGCTTCAGCTTCGAGACCAGCGTGACACCGAGGTTCGCGGACAGCATGACGAAGGAGCTCGTGATGATCGAGACGTCAGAGGTCGTGCCGGCGAACACCGCGGCCTCCATACGGTCCCGCCCGTTCCGGATCTCCTCCTGGAAACGGGTCGTGATCAGGATCGCGTAGTCGACCGTCGCGCCGAGCTGGATCGACGAAATGATGGTCGGCGCGATGAAGCTCACCTGTTTTCCGTTGAACCAGCAGATCCCGAGGTTGATCCAGATCGCAAGCTCGATCGCCTGGATGAGCGCGAACGGGACGGACAGGGAGCGGAAGACGAACGCGACGATCACGAAGATCGCCGCCATGGACAGGATGCTCGTGACCCGGTAGTCCTTGTCGAAGACCTCGCGCAGGTCCTCCGTCATGGCAGCCTCGCCGGTAATGTAGGCGTTATCGTCATATTCCGCGACGATAGCGGACACCTCGCGGAGCTGCTTCATCGTCTCATCCGTCGCGGGATCAAAGTCGGAGGTCAGCATGATGAGCTGGTATTCGTCCGAGACGAAGATATCGCGGATCTTTGCCGGCAGGAAGAACTCCGGGATCCCGTCTCCCAGCATGGAATGGAGGGAGATCACATGGCTTATGCCCGGCACAGCCTCAAGGCGGTCCTCCATCTCCCTGAGGGAGCCGTTGTCCAGGTCCTCGCGGACTATAATGACCGTCTGGGTCGCGATGCCGAAGTCCTCCTTCAGCTTCTCGTTCGCGATCTTCGCGGGGAGCGTATCCGGGAGGGAGCGGGAGATCTGGTAGTACATCCGCGTGTGCGACTGCATGTAGTACGCAGGCGCGAGCAGCAGGAGGAACAGGACGATCCACACCGCGCGGTGCTTCAAAAGCCAGCGGTTGAAGCCGGTAAAATCCGGGAAGAGGTCCTTGTGCTTCCATTTGTCGATCTTGTCGTCAAGCACGAGGATGAAGCTCGGAAGGATCAGGATGACGCTCAGGATCCCAAGGACTACGCCCTTCGCCATGACCAGGCCCATGTCGCGGCCGAGCGTGAAGCGCATGGCGCAGAGGGAAAGGAAGCCCGCGATCGTGGTGAGGGAGCTGCCGGAAAGGGAGGCGAACGCCGTCGTCATGGCCTCCGCCATCGCGTCGCGGATGTCCTCATGCCGCGTTTTTTCCTCGAGGTACCGGTGGTAAAGGAAGATCGAGTAGTCCATGGTGACGCCGAGCTGCAGGATCATGGCGATGGCCCTCGTGACGTAGGACACCTCGCCGAGGATGATGTTCGTGCCCATGTTGTAGGCGATCGCGAGCCCGATGCAGGCGAGGAACAGGAAGGGCATGATGACCGCGTCGAAGGTCAGGAGCAGCACCGCGAGCGTCAGGATGACCGCGATGACGGAGTAGACGGGCAGCTCCCTGATCACAAGCTCCTTGATGTCCTCGACCATGCCGGACATGCCGGCGACGAAGCAGCGTTCGTTTATCATTTTCCGGAGGAGGACGATGGAATCCATGGTCTCCGCTGAGGACAGCGGCTTGTCGAACTGCACGATCATCATGGTCGCGTCGCCCGAGTAGAAGTTTTCCCGGAGCTTCGACGGGAACATGTCCACCGGCACCTGGATGCCGACGGAATTGGAGACCCAGAACGCGTTTGAGACGTGCTCCATCCTCCGGATGTCGTTCAGAAGGCGGTTCGTGTAGTCCGCGGGCATGCCTTCTATGATCACCATGCTTGTCGCGGCCGCGTGGAACGGTTCCTCCAGAAGGTGCTCCCCCTCGACGGAGCGCACGTCCTCCGGCAGATAGGAGAGGACGTCATAGTTCACGCGGGTCGTGACGAACCCGACAAGCGAGGGGATAAGGAGCAGGAGCGCGACGGTGATGATGAATTTCGGCCTTCCGGTAAGCCAGCGCGCCAGTTTTCTGATCATTTCGCGCCCTCCTTACCTGTGCATCCAGCCGGTCAGGAAGCTCCAGAAGTCCCGGAACATCTGCTTTAAACGCTGCCCGGCGGTGCGGTGGTCGTTGTCGTCCGCGCTGCTTAAGTGCTTTTCGGTTTCGCTGATCTTGATCTCCTGCGTGCGGATCATGACAGAAACACTGTTCACGCCGCGGTTCTTTTCCGAGGTCAGGGACTCCGGCGCCGCGTCCGCGTCAAGCTTCAGGAGGTTGTTCTTTTCGCCGGTATACTCGTCCCACTTGTCGTCCACCAGCGTGCGGATGGAATCCTTTGCCTTCCGCATCCTGTCGGTGCTGTCCATGGCGTCCGCGCTCTTCCGGAGAAGATCGGAGGTCCCCTCCAGCGTTTTTTTCGCGCCGCTGTTCGCGGCCTCCGAATTCCTGTCCGAAATGTTACGGACGGTGGAAAGGAACCGCGACAGGGACGAGGTCGTGCCCGTCAGGGAGGCGGTGACCTGGGAGGCGCTGTTCAGCGTCTCCTGGAGCTCCGGCAGGTATCCGTCGATCGTCGTATGGATGCGGTCGATGCGGTCGATCGCCGCTGTGAGATCCTCCGTGAGGTCCGCCGCCTGACGGAAGCCCTGCTCGCCGTCGAGCGACGTCGCGTAGCTCACGTCAGCAAGCTGGGAAAGGTCTACCTCGAGAAGGTCCTCAAGAAGGCCGTCCACGGAGGAGTAGGCACGGTCCGCGTCCCTGGTGACGCCGGCAACGTCGTCCCGGTAATTCCAGAGGGCGACCGCGTAGGCGATCTCGTCGCTGTCGTAGCCGAGGCTTTCCAGCTTGTCGATCGCGAAATCCTGGAAGCTGCCCTCCGGGTAGCTTGCGCCGGCAATGTCAGCAGTGCCGCTCAGCCGGTAGCGGACGGGAAGGCCTGCATCTGAGGGCGTGCCCACGCCGCCGGTGCCGCTTCCGTCAAGGTCGTAGAGCACCGCGCCGTCGCCGATCGCGTCGACGGGCTCAAGACCCTGCGCCTTCATATAGGCCGCGTAGGCCTGGTAAAGCTGCTTCATCTGGGAAAGCGTCCCGCCGATCCTGGCGGATGAGGTCTCCTTCCCGCTTCTTGTGATCCGCTGGAGGTCGTCGATGTCGCTCCGCACGCTGTGCGTCTCGGAGTCAAGGTCTCCTGTCACGTCCTGGATGAGGACCATATCCTCCCGGAGCGAGGAGAGCGTGCCCTTCGCTTCCGCAAGATGGCCGCGCGTACGCATGAGCACGTCGTTCAGCTCGGAAAGGTTTGCGCGGAGGTCTCCGGCCGTCGTGTTGGCAGCGTCGAGGTGTCCGGAGGCAGGAGCGAGGCATTCTGAAAGCCCGGAGAGGCCGCCGAGGAAGGCGTCAAGATCCCCGTAAAGCGCGCTGTGGTTCCGGTGTACGTCCTCGCGGACACGGTCCAGGGAATCAAGGCCGTCCGCCGCCAGGTCAAGGCTCGACTTCATGGAATCCAGGGAGTCAAGGACCTCATCCGCAGCGTCGTTCAGGTCGTTCCAGGAATCCTCGAGCTCTTCCTTGTTCTTCTTCAGATCCGTGATCT
>CACXDR010000259.1 GCA_902766415.1 uncultured Lachnospiraceae bacterium | reverse complement strand
CGGCGCCACGGAGTATATCGACTCCATGGTCCTTGCGGGAAAGGAAGCGAACCGGCTCGGGATCCCGGTCGTGTTCGATCCTGTCGCGTGCGGCGCCACGGAGTTCCGGCGGAACGCCGGCAGGCGGCTCCTTGATGAAGTGCGGTTCCAGGTGATCCGCGGGAACGTGTCGGAGATCCGCGCGTTAAGCGAAGGACAGGGTTCCCGCGGCTGCGGCGTCGACGCGAGCGCGGACGACGCGGTCACGGGCGAAAGCCTGCCGCTCGTCGTATACACCGCGCGTTCACTTGCCGCATCGACCGGCGCGGTCGTCGCCGTGAGCGGGGCGGAGGATGTGATCTCTGACGGCAGCAGGACCGTGATCGTAGCGAACGGGTGCGCGACCATGGCCAGGATCACGGGAAGCGGCTGCATGCTGAGCTCCCTCTGCGGCGTTTTCGCAGGCGTCCTTCCGGAGGATCCGTTTCGGTCCGCCGTGACAGCGTTCACAGTGATGGGTGTCGCAGGCGAGGCGGCAGAGAGGGCGCGGATCAGGAAAGGGACCGGGAACGCGACGTTCCGCACGGACCTGATCGACGCGGTGTTCTGTCTCACGGAGGAACAGCTGGTCAAGGAGGCCAGGTATGAAATATACGAAGGATGAGGTCCGCGCCTCCATGCTGCTTTACGCGGTGACGGAGAGAAGCGGCCTGAAAGGCGGCATGACACTTTATGAGGCGGTTCGCGCCGCGCTGGAAAACGGCGTCACGCTTCTTCAGGTGCGGGAAAAGGCAATGGACGGGAAAGCGTTCTTAAAAGAAGCGGAAGAGCTGCGCGCGCTCTGCGCGGACCATCACGTGCCGTTCATCGTGAACGACAGTGTTGAGATCGCGCTGGAATGCGGCGCCGACGGCGTGCACGTGGGGCAGGACGACATCATGGGACGGGACATCCGCGCCATGATCGGTCCGGACCGGATCCTCGGGATCACCGCGAAGACGGTGGAGCAGGCGCTCGCGGCAGAAGCGGCAGGTGCCGACTATCTTGGCGTGGGCGCAGTGTTCGGGTCCTCCACAAAGAAGGACGCAAAACGCATCACACCGGACATGTTCCGGCAGATCACCGGCGCGGTCAGCATTCCGGTCGTCGCGATCGGCGGGATCAGCGCGGATAATATGGAAAGCCTCCGGGGCTGCGGCGCGGACGGAGCAGCCGTGGTCTCCGCGATCTTCTCGGCGGAGGATCCGGGCAGTGCCGCAGCGGCCTTAAGAAGGATCGCGGAGGACGTTTTCCGGAAATAAGATCCGGGAGGGAAAGCCGGGAACAGAAAAAAAGACCGGAACAGACGCCGGAGACAGAAGAAAACGGCCGGAACAGACGCCGGAGACAGAAAAAAACGGGCGCGAAGCCCATGAAATAAAACTCAGGGCTTTGCGCTCGCAAAGTTTTCGACGATCAGGTTCCGGACCTTCGCGGCGGCCGGAGAGAGCGGCCGGGAACGGTTCCAGGAAAGGTAGACGGTGCGGATGAATTCGCGTCCCGCGTCGTCGATCGGGATGGCGCAGATCCGTTCCGTTTTCATGGCCGGGACATCAGGCAGGATGGCCACGCCGAATTTCAGAGCGACGTACTGGAGGGCAGCGTTGCACTCCCGCACCTCGAATACAACGTCCGGGATGACGCCCCGGGACTGGAACACGCGGTCCGTCACCATGCGGAGGCTGGAAGGCTTGTCCAGCATGATCATGGGCTCGCGGGCAAAGTCCTCGAAGCTGACGAATTCCCTTTTTGCGAGCCGGTGCTCGATCGGTACGGCAAGATAGAGCGGCTGCTTCATGATCGTGATGGAGTCCGCCCAGTCGTCACGGTGCGCGCAGAAGGCGAGGTCCAGATCACCGTTCTTCAGCTGGTTGAAAATATCGAAGGAGGTGTTTTCGATAAACTGGAAACGAAGATCCTTGTTCGCCTTGTCGCTGTAGACCTTCTCCACCAGGGAAGGGACCAGTGAGGAAGATATGGAATGGAAGTAGCCGAGACGCACGACCATGGGGGCGCGGCCTGCAAGCTGCTTCAGGACTGCAGTTCCCTCATCGAGGAGGCTCAGCGCCTTCTCCGCGTAAGGCAGGAACCGCTCGCCAGACTCGGTCAGCATGATCTTCCTGTTCTGTTTCTCGAAAAGCTTGACCTCGAGCTCCTTTTCAAGCTCATTGATGGAATAGCTCAGCGTCGGCTGGGAAATGTGGAGTTCCTCGGCCGCATGTGTGTAATGCAGAACTCTTGAAAGAGTCATAAAATACTGTAGCTGCTGCAGTGTCATCTGACTCACTCCTTTCGCGCTGAAGAACATTATAACATAAAGTGGCGGATTTTGTCGGAAATATTGCAAATCATGTCATTGGGCTGCGGGAAATATGTACATGATAGATGAATTCTATAAAATCAAAAGAATTCTATCATTGGACATGTTGCCAAAAAGGACATATACTTTAATCATGAAACAGGTAACACGCAACAAAAAATATATATCAAAAGGAGAACACTGCTATGGCACATGAAGTCACCCAGGAAGAGATCCAGATGATTGAAGAGATGGTAGCGCGCGCACGTGTTGCTGCTGACGTTATCGCAACCTATGACCAGGCTCGCGTTGACAAGCTGATCCAGGCTGTCGGTGCTGCTGTTGTCAACATGAAGGTCTGGGCAAACCTGTCTGACGAAGCAGTCGATGAGACCGCGCTCGGCGACAAGGTCACCAAGAGAAACAAGAGAAACAAAGTTAAGCTGATCCTGAGAGACTGCCTCCGTGCGAAGAGCGTCGGCATCATCGAGGAGATCCCGGAGAAGAACATCGTGAAGTACGCGAAGCCGGTCGGCGTCATCGCTTCCCTTGTTCCGACGACCAATCCGTGCCTTACCCCGGCCGGCCAGATCATCTACGCGATCAAGGCCCGCGACGTCATCATCTGCAGCCCGCATCCGCGTGCAAAGAAGACCACCAACAAGTGCATCAACATCATCCGTGAGACCCTTGTCCGTGAGGGCGCACCGGCTGATATCATTCAGGGCATCGAGAATCCGTCCATCGCTCTTACCGCTGAGCTGATGAAGAGAGCTGACCTGATCATCGCTACCGGCGGACGGCCGATGGTCAAGGCTGCTTATTCCCAGGG
>CACXDR010000258.1 GCA_902766415.1 uncultured Lachnospiraceae bacterium | reverse complement strand
GACATCCTGAGCGGCACCTCCTCTCTGGATATTTCCGGGCTCAGCATGCGCGTCTGACATGACAGACAAGGAAGAATCCTTTTTCAGGAAACGGATCACCGAACTTGCGGACACCTGCTTTCAGAAGAATGTTCCCACGCACTCGTGGTTTCTGAACGCGGATGAACAGGCAGTTCTAGAAACAATGCATCTTTCCGCCGCCGGGGCCAGAATGGTCCTCGACGGCGGTTTTGATGCTTCGGAACGGAAGGCGGCATGCTTTCTTCCGGACTACATGGACCGTGTCCCGGAGGACCTGTTCAGCTACCTGAAGATCTCCCCCGCGCAGCCGAAGTTCGCGGACGAGCTCACGCACCGGGATTTCCTCGGCGCGCTCATGAACCTCGGCATGGAACGGAAGGTGTTCGGGGATATCTGCGTTTCGGAGAACTCCGCTCATCTCGTGATCCTCGAGAACGCGAAGGAAACGGTCCTTGAGGAGCTGACGTCCGTAAAGCATACCACGGTGACCGTCACGGAGGAGGCGCGGGAGAGCTTTGTGTCCGTGCTCCGGACCGAGATCCTGGACGTGAATTCCGCGTCGTTAAGGGCCGACAGCCTAATTGCCTCCGTCTGGCACTTTTCAAGGACACGGGCAAAGGACCTTGTCACGGCGGAGAAGGTCTTCCGGAACGGCGCCGTCCTTTCCGACGGCTCCACGGTCCTGAAGCCCGGAGACCTTGTGTCCGTGCGCGGGTACGGGCGCTTCCGCCTGCTTCCGGACAGCCGGCAGACAAAAAAGGGCAGGCTCTACGTCAGGATCGAACTATTTGTTTAACCATTCCGCGGGTCCCGCGGTATCAGCAGAGGTTTCCCCGACATGACAGCAAAAGCAAAACAGGCCGCGGTCTTTTTCCTGACCGCCGGCTGCGGCGTTCTCTTTGACCAGCTGACGAAACGCATCGCGCTATCGAAGCTGGAGCTTTACAAACCCGTCCCGCTCATCAGCGGCGTGCTTGAATTCCTGCGGATCGAAAACCAGGGCGCGGCATTCGGGATCATGCAGGGCAGGATGAGCTTTTTCTACATCATCACGTTCATCGTCCTCGCCTTTCTTTTTTATGTCCTGGTCCGCCTTCCGGAGGACGGGAAATATACGCCGCTCCTTATTTGTATGTCCTTCATCGCGGCCGGCGCCGTAGGGAACCTTATCGACCGCGTGTTCCGGCGCTCCGTCGTCGATTTCATCTATTTCAAGCCGATCGATTTCCCCGTGTTCAACGTCGCGGATATCTATGTGACGTGCGCGACCTTTTTCCTTATGCTCCTGATCCTTCGCTTTTATGATGAAAAGGACTTTGATTTCCTTTCCCGGAAGAAGAGGTGAACCGTGGTATTTACGAAGACCGCGGCGGAAGAGCAGGCAGGCATGCGTCTCGACGTGTTCCTTGCGGAGGCGGGCGAGGGGCTGACCCGGTCCCATGTGAGGAAGCTGATCGACAGCGGACTCGTGACGGTCGGGGGCGTCCCGGCAAAGGCGAACAGGAAGCTTAAGGCCGGGGAGACCGTTGAAGCGGAGATCCCGGAGCCGGAGGACGCGGAGATCGTCCCCGAGGACATCCCCCTTGACATCCTTTACGAGGACGATGACGTCATCCTCGTAAACAAACCGAAGGGCATGGTGGTGCATCCCGCGGCCGGGCATTATACCGGCACGCTGGTGAACGCCCTCATGTATCACTGCGGCAGCAGCCTTTCCGGGATCAACGGCGTGCTGAGGCCCGGCATCGTCCACAGGATCGACCGCGACACGACCGGCGTGATCATCGCCTGCAAAAACGACTTTTCGCACAATTCCATCGCCGCACAGTTAAAAGAGCACAGCATCACGCGCCGCTACAGGGCGCTTGTTTACGGTGTGCTGAAGGAGGACACCGGGACCGTGGATTCCCCCATCGGACGCCATCCGACGGACCGGAAGAAGATGAAGAGCGGCGTGGCAGGCGGGAAGGAAGCCGTCACGCACTACCGGGTGCTGGCCCGCTTCCGCAGGGCGACCTACATAGAGTGCCGGCTCGAGACGGGACGCACGCACCAGATCCGCGTCCATATGGCGTCGATCGGGCACCCGCTTCTCGGTGACACAGTCTACGGTCCGGAGAAGGATCCCTATCACCTTGAGGGGCAGGCCCTTCACGCCATGGTACTCGGCTTCCGCCATCCTAGGACGGGTGAATATATGGAATTTTGCGCAGATCTGCCGTCATATTTCACAAACCTCCTGCAGATATTTACAAATCAGGGTTAAAAAGTTACAATGGAGGATAGAGAAAGGGAGGTGTTCTACATGGAAGACAAACTTATCATCACCATAGGCAGGCAGACCGGGGCAGGCGGACGCAGCATCGGAAAGATGATCGCCGAAAGACTTGGCGTCAAGTGCTACGACAAAGAGCTTCTGGACCGGGCTGCGAAGGAAAGCGGTCTCTGCAGGGAGCTTTTCGAAACGAACGATGAAAAGCCGACGAACAGCTTCCTTTATTCGCTTGTAATGGATACCTATTCGCTCGGCTATTCCTCCTCGCCGTATGTGGATATGCCGATCAACCAGAAGATCTTTCTTGCGCAGTTCGACACCATCCGCAGCATCGCGAAGAACGAATCCTGCGTCATCGTCGGCCGCTGCGCCGACTACGCCCTGGCAGGGAATCCGGGTGTTGTAAGCGTATTCATCACGGCGAATGAAGAAGACAAGATCCAGCATTTAAAGGAAAAGCACGGCGTGACCGCCGACAAGGCGCGCGAGATCATGATCAAGTCCGACAAGCGCCGCGCAAGCTACTACAACTATTATTCGAACAAGCGCTGGGGCGATTCAAAGAGCTATGACCTCTGCCTCAACTCGAGCGCGCTCGGGTACCAGGGATCGGTGGATTATATCCTCGCTTTTGCGGACGCGGTAAGAAAGCACCGCGCGGAAAGAGACAGAGCCTGATCCTTCCCGGCTCCGCCGGGTTTTCCCGGGCGGAGAGCACATGATTTCCAGGCACCGCGGTACACCACGTACCGCGGTGCTTTATCTTTGCCTACCACTCGATTTTAAGGGCTGTTTATGGTATACTTCATCTGTTTTACATAAGTGGGAAACACCCGCTCCGTGACCGGTTTTCCGCGCGGATGCGCAGGCCGGCAGG
>CACXDR010000257.1 GCA_902766415.1 uncultured Lachnospiraceae bacterium | reverse complement strand
GCCGTTCTCGAGATTGTCCTTCCTGGTCGCGAGCTCCCGCTCTCCGGGATAATAGACCCTTCCGCCCTCGCTGGCCGGTTCGGAAGAATGGATGTCCGCGATGATCTCGTCGACGATCCGGTCCGTGACCTCCGCGCTCTGGAACTTTCCGGGATCGATCGCGATCATGATCTGGGAAAGGCCGACCTCATCGCCGAAGGTCCCGATCTTACTGACGGAATTGGCATCCGTAAGGACCGTGCAGATCAGGTCCAGAAGGATCGAAATGCCGCTCCCCTTCCAGTAGCCCATGGGCAGGACCCGCCAGGTCTTTTCGATCGCCGCGGGATCCGTGGAAAGCTTGCCGTCCTCGTCATAGCCTCCGGGCACCGGGAGCTTCTGCCCCTTTAACCGCGCCTCCTCGATCTTGCCGTAAGAGAACTGGGATACGGCGCAGTCAACGACTACATGCTCCCCGTTGGATCTCGGTACGGAAAAGATGATCGGATTGTTCCCGATCTTACGGTCTTTTCCTCCCCAGGCCGGCATGTTCGGCATGGTATTGGACCAGCAGATCCCTATGCAGCCCTGGTTCGCGGCCTGCCAGCCGTAGCTGCCTCCGCGCATCCAGTGGTTATTGTTTCCGAGCGCGACCAGCCCGATCCCGTACTGCTTTGCAAGCTCACAGGCGCGGTCCATGGCCATCTTGGCGTTCAGCGGACCAAAGCCCCTGCGTCCGTCCCAGCGCTCGATGGATCCCTGCACGCTCACCTTTACAGGCTGGACCTGCGGGTCGATCTCGCCTTTGTCGAGATAATCCACGACTCTTGAAAAACGGTTGATACCGTGGCTGTAGATCCCGTCCAGGCTGTTCTGGGCAAAAACAGACGCCGCGTCCTCCGCAGCCCTGGAGCTGAACCCTCTGCTCACAAGGACTCTCCTGAACTCGTTGAAAAGATCGTCATAGCTTACCCTGATCATGTTTCTCCGCCTCCTTCATCGGCAAAATACAGAAGCAACACGAGGGATGACGGCTTATGGAGCATTTTACCATAATACAGGCGCCTGCTCAAGGACCTGCAAATCTCTAACTGTCATCTCCCACCGGTATTTTCGCAACCGGTTGCGCAATCACACAATACCATATACCCCGGCAGCTGTCAATATGTAATTCGTATCATTCCATGCATTTTCACGTAATTTATTGCAACCGATTGCTCTGTGTGATAGACTGTAGTTGAAAATAGTTTCCAACAGTTTCGGAAAAGGATCACATACTTCCATATGAGGCAGAATATGACGATATATGATATCGCGAAGGAAGCCGGCGTTTCCGCGAGCACAGTCTCCCGTGTCATGAACGGAAAGCCGGGGATCGGAGAAAAAACAAGGAAAAAGATCCAGAACCTCCTGGTCAAATATAATTACATGCCGAATTCTTCCGCGCGCAGCCTGTCCACAAGCGAGACGCGTCTTATCGGGATCCTGCTTGAGGACGTCCGCAATACACACCATGCCCTGTGTGCCTACACGCTCGAGAAGGCGCTTACCGCGAGGGGCTATTCCGGGATCATCGTAAATACGGGAACCGAGGATGAAAGCAAAGCACGGTACCTGAACCTTCTGAAGGCGCGGAACGTCGACGGCGCCATCCTGGTCGGTTCCACGTACCAGAACAGCTTCATAAAAGAGGTGATCAACTCCGGGCTCTCTGATATCCCGGTCGTGATTGCGAACGGTTGGATCAATCTTCCGAATGTATACGGTATCCTTGTTGATGAGGAAAAGGGGATCGAAAGCTGCACGGACATGCTCCTTGACAGCGGGCATAAACACGTCGCGTTTGCTCTCCCCTCTCCTACGCCGAGCAACATCAACAAGATGTCGGGTTACAGGAATAGCTTAAGGAACCACGGACTCCCCGACAGTGCCATGATCGTCTGCGAAGACTGCTTCTCCCCGGAGGACGGCGTGCGCGCCGCGGACTGGCTCCTTGAGAACCATCCTGAGACAGACGCTGTGGTTTTCGGGGAGGATGCCCCTGCGATCGGGCTGATCCGCCGGCTGTCGGAGCTTGGCGTCCGGGTGCCCGGGGAGATCGCTGTGATCGGGACGAACAACTCCTCCGTCTGCGTGTTTTCAAACCCGCAGCTCACGAGTCTTGATAACAGACCCGTCCAGATGTGCGAGGAGGCCGTCCGGGTCCTGATCACCGCGCTGAACGGGGAGGAGCCGCCGCACCGTATCATGCTTTTCTGCGACATCGCGAAGAGGGATTCCGCCTGACTCGTTTCGACCATGGGGACTGTCCCCATGGTCAAACACTTTCAGTTAAAAGTGTTCATTAATACGCGAACGCTCCCTTTCCAGGGAGCGTTCGCTTTTTCAGAACTTGTACCGGTCGACCGCCAGCGAGGCGTCATAATAAAGCCTGTCCGCCTCAAGGAGCCTGAGCTTCCCGTCCTGCGCCTCCACGATGCTCACGGCGCAGTTGTAAGGAGAATGCGCCTGCCAGAAGCTTGAGGGGTCCTCATAGAGAAAGTTCAGCATGGCCCTGAGCGCCGTGCCGTGGGTAGAGACGAGCCAGGTCCTGCCGTCGTCCTTCCGGGCGAGTTCGCGGAGGAATTCCTGCGTCCTGCTCATAAGCTGGCGGAGGTCCTCCCCGCCGGGGAAGCCCGGGAAGCGGAAGGCGTCCTTATGGAAGAGGACCGCCTCCTCCGGGGGCATCGGGCCGTCCGTAAGCTTCCTTCCCTCCATGATCCCGCCGTTGATCTCCTTGATGCGGTCGTCAAAGGTGACCGGGATCTGTCCGTTCCCGCTCTCCCTGAGGATGATCTCCGCCGTCTCACTTGCCCTTATAAGAGGGCTTGAAACGCAGGCGTCGAAACGGATGCCCCGCATGTTCCTCCCGGTGATCTCGGCGATCTCCCTTCCGGAGGCGTTCAGCGGCTCGTCCGTGATGCCCTGCATCAGCCCGTATTTATTCAGTTCCGTTTCACCGTGGCGAATGATATAGATCTTCATGCTTTCCCCCTGCGGCGGAGCCTCCGAAGGCTTTCCGGCCGTGTTTTTTATCACTGTCTGACGAGAACGCCCCCGCTTCTTTACGCGGCGGGAGTGTTCAATGTCTGCCCAGGTACTCGCTGGGGCTGTGTCCTGTGATCCTTTTGAAGGTGGCCGAGAAATAGGCGATGTCTCTGTAGCCCGCTGCCTCCGCGACCTCATAGATCTTCATGCGGCCTTCCTTCAGGAGCCGGATGGCCTCGCGCATCCTGTATTTCGTCATCCAGGACAGGAGCGTCCCGCCGGTCTCCTTTTTGAAGACATGGCTTAAATGGCTCTCGCTGATGCCCAGATGGCCCGCGATCTCGGACACACTGATGTCCGGGTCCCCGTAATGGTCTTTGATGTAGGCGATGGTCTGCCGCACATGGCGGCTTCCTTTTTCATTCCAGAGCTCCGGAACAGGCAGGTGCTCCGCGGAGCTGCTGCCCTCCTCCGTACCCTGCGAAGAGGCTGTGCCGTCCGGAGCCGTACCGGCTTCCCCGACGGAGAGCACGCTCCCGTCCGCGGCCGCGCCGTCCGCCCCGTCCGGAGGATAAAGCTCCCTGAGCCTAAGGACAGCCTCCTCAAGCTCGCCGTCGTGGTAGGGCTTTAAAAGGAAGTCCACGGCGCCCAGGCGCAGGGCGCTCCGGGCATAGCTGAAGCTGTCGTAGGCGGTCAGGATGATGACCTTCGCCGCGCAGCCGCGCTTCCGGAGCTCTGTCAGCATGGCGATCCCGTCCATCTTCGGCATCTTCAGGTCCGTGATGATGATATCCGGCTTCAGGCGTTCCGCCGCCGCAAGGCCTTCCTCCCCGTTGGCGGCCTCGCCCGCCACCTCGCATTCCAGTGCCTTCCAGTCCACGGTGAGGACGATCCCCTTGCGGATCATCTCCTCGTCTTCCACTATGAGCACCCGGTTCATCCTGTCTCCCTCCTGTCTTCTTTTCCGGCCTTCTTCCTCCCGCGTGTGAGCGGCAGAACCGCCGTTACGGAGGTGCCCCTTCCGCCGGGACGGTTGTCAAGCCGGAGGCCGAAGTCCTCGCCGAAGTTCTTCTTTAATATAGTATCCACATTGTAGAGCCCGAGGTGATGGCGCGCGGCCTCCCCCTCCGGCGGCACGTATGGCCCGGTCATTTCCTCAGGGATCCCGCGGCCGCTGTCCAGGACGGAAAGCTTAAGAAGCGTCCCGCTGCCTTCCGTCTCCGCCCGGACCGTGATCTCTCCGGGCTCCCCGCCGTCCAGGCCGTGCAGGATGGCGTTCTCTACGATCGGCTGCAGCATCATCTTCGGGATC
>CACXDR010000256.1 GCA_902766415.1 uncultured Lachnospiraceae bacterium | reverse complement strand
CGTGTACCATATGGTCGGTGCCGGCCTCGGCATCACTGTGGACAACAGGATCTTTGCCTCCGCAATGCAGAACATCGTCCGCATCCTCCCTGTGCGCCCTGCGAAGAGCATCGAGATCGGCATCGCGTTCCCCCGGAAGGAACAGCTTTCTCCGGCAGCGCAGGCGTTCCTTAAAATGTCGGAGAGTTTTTTCCATCCATTATAGATCTCAGACCGGTACCCGGATCAGGTATTGCCGGAAGACTTCTATTCTATAATAAGGAGACAGAATGGAGCATCAAAGCCGGCTTCACATCGGCTGCCATCTTACGAGCAGCAAGGGATTTCGCCATATGGGGGAGGAGGCGCTTTCGATCGGCGCGGATACCTTCGCGTTCTTCACGAGGAACCCGCGCGGCGGGAACCGGAAGGAAGCGGACCCGGACGATGCCGCCGCCCTTCGAAGGATCCTCGAGGAGCATGCGTTTGCGCCGCTGGTCGCCCATGCGCCTTATACGTTGAATCTCTGCTCCATAAAACCGGAAGTCCGCGAATTTGCACTCCGTGCCATGAAGGAGGACCTTGAGCGCATGGAGCTGATCCCGGGCAATTATTATAATTTCCATCCCGGGAGCCACATGGGGCAGGGACCGGAAAAAGGAGCCGCCCTGATCGCGGAGGGACTTGACCAGGTACTTCAGCCGGGCCAGCACACGATCGTCCTGCTTGAGACGATGGCCGGGAAGGGGTCGGAGGTCGGCGGGCGTTTCGAGGAGCTCGCTGAGATCCGTGCAGCGGTCAGGCTCCCGGAGAAGGTCGGGATATGTCTTGATACCTGCCACGTACATGACGGAGGATACGACATCGTCCGTGACCTTGACGGCGTTCTTGGCGAGTTCGACCGTGTGATCGGTCTTGAACATCTGAAGGCTGTCCACATCAACGACAGCAAAAATCCGTTCGGGAGCAGGAAGGACCGGCATGAGAAGATCGGGGAAGGCAGCATTCCGCTGGAAACGTTCCGGCAGGTCGTGACACATCCCGCGCTCCGCGGACTTCCGTTTATCCTTGAGACTCCGAACGAGCTGCCCGGATATGCGTCGGAGATCCGGCTCCTGAGAGGCATGGAAGCAGAAACGCAGGAAAAGATGAAGGAGCGGGAAGATAACTTTGAACACTCCCGCCGCTTTGGAAGCGGGGGAATTCCCGCCAGACAGTGATAAAAAGGGATCAGGATAAGTACCATAAATAAGGAACGAAGAAGAGTAAAGGCAGAAGAAAAGACAGAAGAAAAGACAGAAGAAAAGACAGAGGAAAAGGCAGAAGAAAAGACAGAAGAAAAGACAGAGAAAAAAAGAAGAAAAAAGAAGGCAGGTGCGGGAAAACATCAGGTTTTCCTGCACCTGCCTTTTCATGTCCCGGAATGCCTGTCTGCAGATGGGGGACAGACAGGCTTCCCGGGATGCGGACCGGCAGTCTGTTCTGCAAGAGGGGCAGAACGTACCTGGCCGGAATGCGGACAGAAAGCCCGACCTGCGAGGGGGGGAGGGAAGGGCTTTCGGGAATGGCTTAAAGATCAGTGCTCCTGCTCGTACTTGCGGAACGCGTCGACCTTCGGCTGGGAAGAGCAGCCCGGAACGAACTCGTTCGTCAGGAACGCATCGACCAGCTCCTCGCGGAGCTTGTTGCCGGTCGTGAACGCGCCAAGGCAGCAGATGTTCGCGTCGTTGGAAAGGCGGGCACGCTTTGCGGAATAAACGTCAGAGATCAGGGCAGCGTAGGCGCCTTTGACCTTGTTTGCCGCGATGGAGACGCCGAGGCCGGTACCGCAGAGGAGGACGCCCCTGTCGAACTCGCCGGAGGCAACTGCTTCAGCGACTGCGCATGCGGTGTGCGCGTAAATGGGATCCTCACTTCCGAAGTCCGTGATCTCTCCGTATCCCTGCTTCTTCATAAAGGTGATCAGTTCCTGCTTTGCTTCTTCTGCGTTGGGGTCACATCCGACTGCGATCTTCATAAAAGATACCTCCGTTCTATTAATGATTGATTATGTTCTCAGGTCTTCTGGCAGTAAAGGGTGATGCTTCTGCGTCCTTTCTGTCGTTGTAATCATTATATTAAAACGAAAGAAAAAAATCAACTATTATTTTCGAAAAACGAAAAAACGCAAATATGAGAAAATATATTAGGATTGATATCGAAAAATAAACAAAAATAGCTGGACTTTGTTATCATGTTTTCACAAAATCAATTATTTGGAGCAAAAAACTATTGCTTTCGCGAAAAACAGATGTAGAATAAAGGAAAGACAAAACGAAAGCAAAGCAAAACAAAAAGCAATCAAGAAAGCCGATAACAAAAGTAAACGACTCAAAACCAAAAAGATTCAAAACAAAACGATTCATAACGAAAAGAAACAGAGAGCCATCGTAACCTGTTAACGCAAGAATGAAACCTGATGAAAAGAATGGAGGAAAAAATGAGCGAGACATTCAGACCCGTCATGGCAGTCACCATGGGAGACCCGGCCGGTATCGGACCGGAGATCGTTGTCGGATGCATGCTGGACAAGAGCGTGCATGAGGCCTGCAGGCCCTTCGTGATCGGAAGCATTGCGATCCTTGAGCGCGCGGCGAAGGTCCTTGGCAAGGAAGTGAAGTTCAATAAGATCAACGAGCCGGAAGAAGCAAAGTACGAGTTCGGTACGTTCGACGTGATCGAGACCGGTGATTACGATACGGATAAGGTCGAGTGGGGCGTGATCAGCGCGCTGGCAGGGCAGATGGCTTACGACTTCATTAAGAAGTCCATCGAGCTCGGCCTCGCCGGAAAGATCGACGCAGTCTCCACCGCCCCGATCCACAAGCAGGCGATCAAGAAGATCGGCGTTACGGAGCCGGGCCACACCGAGATCTACCAGCACATGACGAATTCCCCGTACGCGCTGACCATGTTCTCCTGCCACAAGCTGAGAGTGTTCTTCGTCAGCCGCCACATGTCCCTGATGGATGCCATCAAGTTCGCCGACAGAAAGCAGATCCTTGCAAACGTGAAGGAGATCGACTACGAGCTCCGCAACGTCGGTATCGAGAATCCGCTGATCGCGGTCGCAGGCCTGAACCCCCACAACGGCGACAACGGCCTGTTCGGGACCGAGGAGCTTACGGATATCGGCCCGGCGGTCGAGGATGCCAAGGCGCTCGGGATCAACGCGGTCGGTCCGATCCCGGGAGATTCCGTCTTCAATATCGGAAAGTCCGGCAAGTTCGACGCGATTCTTTCCCTCTATCATGACCAGGGCCACATCGCATGCAAGACCCTTGATTTTGAGAAGTCCGTCACGATCACCTGGGGCCTTCCGTTCATCAGAAGCTCCGTTGACCACGGCACCGCGTTCGATATCGCCGGCAAGGGCATCGCGGGCTGCATCAGCATGATCGAATCCACACTCGTGTGCGCGGAGTACGCTGCGAAAAAGCATGCCCGCGCGAACGCGTGAACATAAGTCTTTTAAAACAGGAGGTTGCCAGATGCCAGTTATTGGATCAGTCGCAGATGATCTGACCGGTGCTACTACTACCGGCGTGCTTCTCGCGAGAAGCAAAGCAAGGACCGCGGTGTTTTTCGATGTTGACGCAGCACAGCATGCGGAAAACATGGACAAGCTTGACGCTGTCATCATTTCTTCCAACAGCCGTCCGCTTCCGGCGGATGAGGCTTACAGCATCGTAAAGGACGCGACGAAAGCCCTGATGGGCATGGGCGTCAAGTACTTCCAGAAGCGTATCGACACGACCTGCCGCGGCGGGATCGGCGTCGAGATCGACGCCATGCTGGACACGATCGGCAATGATACGGTCGCGATCGTCGTCCCGTCCATGCCGCAGTCAAGAAGGATCCTCGTCGGCGGCTTCTCCGTGATCGACAGCGTCGCCCTTACCAGGACGCCGGTCGCCCAGGACGTCCGCACGCCGGTGAAGGAGTGCTACATCCCGCGCCTTCTCGCTGGCCAGACCCGCCGCAAGGTGGGACTTGTCAAGCTGGACACCGTCCTGAAGGGCAGCTTCGACATCCGCGACGAGCTCCTGAAGCTCAGGGAAGAGGGCGTCGAGGTCTTCGTGGTCGATGCGGTCTCCATCGAGGATGTCAGCCGGATCGCCCAGGCGGCCATCGCGACAGACTGGGATTTCATCACGGTCGATCCGGGCCCGCTGACCTCAAAGGTCGCGTTCCACAGAAGCCTTATCGACAAAGAGGAAGACAACCTTCCGCCGCAGGGCGAGGAGAACGGAAAGACCATCCTCGTTATGGCGGGAAGCGCGACGTCTGTCACCAAGAAGCAGATGGAGGTCCTCTGCAGCGATCCGCGCCACATCCGCATCATTGTCGATCCCGAGAAGCTGATCGACGGCGGGGAGACGGCGGAAAAGGAGATCGGAGAAGCGACGCAGACCGCGTTCGACCTGATCATGGGGAACGAGCAGCCGCGCGCCATCCTCTTTGAGACCGCGCTGCACGGAAAGCTCCTGGACCTCGCGGCGGAGGAGCGGAAGCGCCATCTCGCTCCCGGCTCTGCCGCGGACCGTATCAACATGGGTCTCGGGCAGATCGCGAAGGCGGTCACCGACCGCGCAGGCATGGAACGGATCGCCGGCATCTACGCGACGGGCGGCGATACCATGGTCTTTACCTGCACCGCGCTCGGCGTGCGCTGCCTTGAGGTATTTGACTACGTGATCCCGCAGACGGATATCGGCGCCCTGGTCGGAGGAAAGTACGACGGCATGCCGATCGTCGGCAAGGGAGGACTTACCGGGAACGACCACATTGCCTGCGACATCGTAACACGGCTGTTCAACGAGGCAGCAAGAGTTAAATAACAATCAAAAAGGGGGAACTGAAAACAATGAGTGAAATTAATCAGGCACCAAAGAAGGATCTGGATCTTCTTAACAAGATGAAGGCCATGCCGGGCGGACTTGTCATCATCCCGCTTGTCATCGCGGTCGTCATCGCAACATTCTTCCCGCAGGCCTATCAGATCGGCGGGTACGTAACGGCACTGTTCTACAACGGAAACTCCTGCATGATGGGCTTCTTCCTGATCGTCTGCGGCTCCACGATCAACGTGAAGCAGGTTGGCATGCCTCTTTACAAGGGCATCATCATGACCGGTATGAAGTTCCTTCTCGGCGTCCTGCTGGGCCTGTTCGTCGGCGCGGTCTTCGGTGAGGCGGGCTTCCTCGGGATCACCCCGTTCGTCATGATCGCAGCAATCACGAACTCCAACGGATCTCTTTACATCTCTCTTTCCTCGCAGTTTGGTAACGCGACGGATACCGGCGCGATCTCCATCCTGTCCCTGAACGACGGCCCGTTCTTCACGCTTGTCGCTCTGGGCGCGACCGGCCTTGCGAACATCCCGTTCATGTCCCTGGTCGCTACTCTTATCCCGATCCTCATCGGCTTCATCTGGGGCAACCTTGACGAGGGCTTCAAGAAGACCTGCGCGACCGCTCAGCCGATCGTCACCTTCTTCATGACCATCTCCATCGGCGCAAAGACCGACGTCGGCACCCTGATCACCGCAGGCGCTTCCGGTATCGTCCTCGGCCTCATCTCCGCTGCAACGGCAGTCGTGTTCTTCTTCGTGTTCAACCTCCTGCTTCCGAAGAAGGAGAGGAACGCAATGGGCGCAGCGATCGGTACCACCGCTCTGAACTCCGCCATGACCCCGGCAGCTGTCGCAGAGGCAGACCCGACCATGGCACAGTACGTCGACATGGCGACCGCACAGTGCGCGACTGCTTCCATCATCACGCTGTTCGCGATCCCGTTCGTCACGGCTTTCTTCGACAACTTCATGAGAAAGAGACAGGCCGGTATCTACTCTCCGGAGGGCTGGGCGCATTTCAAGGTCGCGCCGCAGACCACCTGATCACGGTTTCACAATTACAGGCCGCCAGGGCCCTTTAAGCAAAGCATACCCTTAAAAGAGGACGATGAACAATGGAAGACTACATTCTCAGAAAACAGGAGATGACGGTACGTATGACGCCTGAGCTCCTCTATGATTTCACGCTTTACCATACGTACTCAAGATTTACAGGTTTCCTGTCCATCGTCCTCGCCTTCGCTGTCGCGATCATCGGACTGATCCGCGTGTTCTCCGGTACGGTGCCGCCCACCATGATGGCCTTTTACGGAGGGGCTGCCTTCCTTTTCATCGCTTACACGCCCCTTACTTTAAAGCTCCGCGCCGCAAAGCAGGTGCAGGAGATCGACCGTTACCGCGAGGAGGTGCATTACATCTTTGATCCCGCGGAGGGAATCACTGCGGAATACGGCGGCAGGACGGAGTTTATCCCCTGGGAGCGCTGCGAGAAGGTCGTCTCCGCCCCGAAGAACATCGGGATCTATTACGGGAAGGATCTCGCGGTCATCCTCCCGAAGACGCAGTTCGGCGACAAGTTCCAGGAGATCATGACAGTCATCATGGCGAACGTGGTCGGGAAGGTGTACGAGAAGGCGCGCGTCGGCGGGGAGGAAGCGGAAGCT
>CACXDR010000255.1 GCA_902766415.1 uncultured Lachnospiraceae bacterium | reverse complement strand
GGATCACGGCGCGCATGGTGCACGTCTACAGCATCGGCGCCATGCTCGGGCACGAGGGCAGCGCGGCCCTTGCGGAGGCAGGGCTGAAGGGCCTTCTCGGGGAGCTTCACGACCCGGCGCACGGCGGCTGGTACGCGGGCGTCGCGGCGGACGGTACGCCGCTTCCGTCGAAGCAGTGCTACGCGCACGCGTTCGTGATCCTTGCCGGCTGCTCCGCGCATCTCGCGGGGATCCCCGGCGCGGATACACTGCTGAAGAACGCGCTGGAGATCTTTGACCGGTATTTCTGGGACGAAAAGGAAGGACTCACGAAGGATACCTGGAACACGGAGTTCACGGTCCTGGACGATTACCGGGGCTTAAACGCAAACATGCATACCGTCGAAGCATTCCTCGCCGTGGCGGATACCCTCGGGAAGGAGGAGTACCGTGAGCGCGCGGGCAGGATCATCGGCCGCGTGGCCGGGTGGGCCTCCGACAACGGCTGGCGTATCCCGGAGCATTATACGAAGGACTGGACGCCGGTCCTCAGCTTCAACGAGGAGCGGAAGGAGGACCAGTTCAAGCCCTACGGCGCGACGCCGGGACATGGCATCGAGTGGGCGCGGCTCATCACCGGCTGGGCGCTTTCCTCCTTCCGTGAAAGCCCTGAGAACGCTTCCTACTACCTGTACGCCGCGGACCAGCTTTTCCGGCGGGCGTACGAGGACGGCTGGAAGTCCGACGGGGCCCCGGGCATCGTCTACACGACGGACTGGGACGGGAAGCCGGTAGTGCGCGAGCGTATGCACTGGGTGCTCGCTGAGGCGATCAACACCTCCGCGGTCCTGTACCACGTGACCGGGGACCCGTACTTCGCGGACCGGTTCGCGGACTGCGTGCTTTATCTCGAGTACCGCATGCGCGACCGGGAGAACGGCTCCTGGTTCCACCAGCTTGACAAGGACAACCAGCCCTCAGGCACGGTATGGCCGGGCAAGCCGGATCTCTACCACGCCTTCCAGGCGATGCTGATCCCGTACCCGGACCCGTCGGTCTCCGTCGCCGCCGCAGTGAAGGCTGCTGCAATCTGAAAGTAAAAACAAAAACGGCAGGGCCGTCTGTAAATAAAACCAGACAGACAGCCCTGCCGTTTTGTTTTTACGAAAGATCAGAAGAGTCCGGAGATCACTCCGTTCTCATCGATGTCGATGTGCTCCGCTGCCGGGACCTTCGGAAGGCCGGGCATGGTCATGATGTCGCCGGTCAGCGCGACGATAAAGCCGGCGCCTGCCGCGATCTTCAGGTTGCGGACCGTGACCTCGAAGCCGGTCGGCGCGCCGAGAAGCTTCTGGTCGTCGGAGAAGGAGTACTGGGTCTTCGCGACGCAGATCGGGCAGCTGCCGTAGCCGAGCTCGGTGAGGCGCTGCGCCTGCTTCTTCGCGTTCGCGGTAAGGACTACACGGTCACCGTGGTAGACGCGGGTCACGATCGCGTTCAGCTTCTCCTCGATGGAGAGGTCCGTGTCGTAGGAGAAGGTGAAGTGGTTTTCGCCTGCGTTGTCGCAGAGCCTGACGATCTCCTCAGCGAGCTCGATGCCGCCTTCGCCGCCCTTCGCCCAGACCTCGGAGAGGGCGACGTTCACGCCGAGCTCCGCGCACTTTTCGCGGACAAGCTGGAGCTCCGCCTCAGTGTCGGTCGGGAAGCGGTTGATCGCGACGACTGCCGGAAGTCCGTAGACCTTCGTCATGTTCTCAACGTGGCGGAGAAGGTTCGGAAGGCCCTTCTCAAGCGCTGCAAGATCCTCCTTGCCGAGGTCCGCCTTCGCGACGCCGCCGTGATGCTTCAGCGCGCGGACGGTAGCGACGATGACGCACGCGTCGGGCTTCAGGCCTGCCATGCGGCACTTGATGTCAAGGAACTTCTCCGCGCCGAGGTCGCCGCCGAAGCCTGCCTCCGTGACGCAGTAGTCGCCGAGCTTCAGCGCCATGCGTGCCGCGATGACGGAGTTGCAGCCGTGGGCGATGTTGGCGAACGGGCCGCCGTGGATGAACGCGGGCGTCCCCTCGAGCGTCTGCACGAGGTTCGGCTTGATCGCGTCCTTGAAGAGCAGCGTGAGCGCGCCCGTGACGCCGAGCTCCTTGGCACGGATGGCGCGGCCGTCGCGGCTG
>CACXDR010000254.1 GCA_902766415.1 uncultured Lachnospiraceae bacterium | reverse complement strand
CAGTTTAAGCAGTTCTGACATTACCTTCGCACCGACACTCATTTTTTTCTCCTTTCAGGTCTTCCTGTGCCTTCTGGTGTATGTCGGTCATGCCCGGGTGTTACAAAGATGCTTTTCTCTTCTTTTTCAGAACAGCTGCGGCAATGAGGATGATGATCACCGCGGCGGCAGGGATCGCAAGCACTTCCGCGGAGAAGCCTGTTTTCTGTATAAGGATCTCCAGTTCCCGTTCTCCCGTGGTGAAAGTGAGATAATCCCCGAATGCTTCCACCGGCGTTTCCGCGCCGTTCACAAATACAGTATACCGCTTATAGCCGGGCTTATGTACGCGGATCTTTCTTTCGGACAGTTCGTCCTCCGGGATGACCACCCGGTAGTGATCCTGGCCGAGGGAGGTGTAGTCGAGACGGTCTTCCTCCCGGAATGCGCCGTCCGCCATCAGGACCGGCTTGTTGGTGCCCGCATAGTTCTGCGGTGCCCTGAGGACCGCTACCGCAAGGCGGTAGGAGGCATTGACCACGGTGTCCTCATTCAGCACGGTCTCCCCGTCCTTGTCCCAGAGGAGCAGGAAGCCTTCTCTCTTTTCCGCCTCGGGGAAGGAGAGCTCCTTCAGGAGCGTTCCGGTCTTTACTTCCCCCATTCCGGCATGATGTCCTTCGATCAGGAATCTCACCAGGACCGTCCCCAGCGGCTCGGAGGCCTTCTCCGCCATGGAGGTGTAGTCGATATTGTCGATCCCGCCGAAGCTCCCCGCATAGTAGAGGTTGTTCCGGATCTTTTCCCCGTCAAGCGCGTCGACCCGTCCCGCGATGGCGCCCGTGTACTCATCGCCGTTCAGCTGGGCCACCACTGCGGTGTTCTCGCGGAGCGTCTTCGCGTAGCCGGCGATGCCTCCGCTGTTCTTTCCGCCGTTCACTCTGCAGCGCGCGGAGTTGCCGTCCAGGCTCCCGTCGGCGTAGCCGGCGATCCCGCCCGTAAAGTCTCCGTTCTCAGAGGATACGTCTCCGTAATTCCGGTTTTTGAGAAGACGGCCCATGTCCATCTTTCCGGTGATGCCGCCGGTGTAGCTGCCCTTTCCTTCCACATTGCCCGTGTTGTCCGATTCGGAGATCACCGCGGTCACGCCGAAGGTATAATCGAGGGAACGGTCGCTGTTCCGCAGGATATCCTTGTCAGGATCCACGTCGTATTCGATCCCGATGGTCCCCGCGATCCCGCCGGTCGTCATATCGCCCCGGACGTCGCCCTCGTTGATGCAGGCATGGATCCTCGCGGGGGAGTCGGCAAGGTCGGAGTTGTCCACGAAAATGCCGCCGTTGTCGGCGATGTCGTTCAGGCGGTCCCTCTCGTTCTTCAGGAGGTCCATCACGCCGTTGAAGCGTTTGTTGATCTCGGAAAGGTTCCCGATGACCTCCATGCTCTCTTCCCTGGCGTAGGCGTTCAGGCTGTCCATCTGGCTGGAGATGCTGTCGAGGCCGGCGTAGATGTCCTGCCCCGCCGCACGCACGGTCTCGTTTTTCCGGAGGTCGATGTCGATGCCCCCCGCGGCGCTGTGCATGGTGCCGCCGAGCGCCGAGCTGAAATCCGAAAGCCTGGAGGACGCGCGGTCGAGGTCGTCCATCGAGTCAAGGACAGAGGATATGGAGCCGCTGAGCGCGGCATCCCGCCGCGCCGCGTCCGCCTCAAGGCTTCCGTCCGCGATGCGGTCACGGACGCTGCGGAGCTGGCCGATCGTCGTGCGCATTGCCCGGATATCCTGGGACAGACGGTTCACCCGGTTCAGTCCGTCGCTGATCCGGGCGCGCCGCTGCTCCGGTACCTCGGGAAGCAGGTGGTCCCTGACCTCCGCGACAAAGGCGCTGGTGGAGTTCAGGTCCTCGCGCAGCCGGGCGTTCTCTGTCTGGATCCTTGACTTTTCGGAATCCGACAGGCCGAAGGCATAGGCCATGGAATCGATGGAGGAGGACAGGCTGTCGGACATGCTGCTCAGGCGGTCGATGCTGTCCGTGAGGTCACCTGTTTCCACGGAGATGTCCTCCATGGTGTCCGTCACGACCTGCGTGGTGGAATTGACGGAGTCCGCGATCTCGTCAAACCGGTCCAGGGACGCGTCGTAGACCGTCCGGGTGGAGTTCTTCACCTCGGTCATGGACCGTGAAAGCCCGGAGAGCCTGTCGTAGGTGCTGTTGGAAATGTTCTCCGAGGTGTTCAGCGTATCCGTGATCAGGACGTTGATATCGTCCATCTCCTTCGAAACGGAGGTGAGCACGTCCTCGGAAAAGTCCACGGTGATCTCCGGCTGCTGGTGTCCCGTGATGCCGCCGATGTCCTTTCTGCCGTAGACTGTGCCCCTGTTCACGGACGTCTCCACCGCCCCGCCGTTCCTGCCGCAGATACCGCCGGTATTGAAGCCCACGTGCGGATAGCCGACTACGCCCTCATTCGCGCAGTCCGTGATCAGGCCGCCGCCCAGGTTGTAGCCGGCGATGCCGCCCGCGTCCACCTGTATCCGCAGGTTTTCCGTGCTGTTGAAGGACCTGGAGATCAGGATGTTCTCCAGGATGTCCTTCACGTCGTCCGGGGAAAGCGATTCATCGTCCACCGTGGTGTTGACGTGTGCCTTGCTGAGGCAGGAGGCTATGATGCCCGAGTTCTTTCCCGCGATGCCTCCGGTGGAGCTGGTGCCGGAAACGACGCCCGAAACCTCACAGGCGGAGATCAGGCCGTCGGCTTCATTGACCGCCGCAAGGATGCCTGTGGTGACCTTCCCGGAGACCGTGCTGTCCACATGGATACGCTCCAGGGTCCCGCTGTTCCTTGAAACGAAGGCAGCCGTGTTGTCCCCTTCGGACGTGACGGTCGAACGGAGCTCCAGGTCTCTCACCGCGCCGTCCGGGCCGATCGTCTGGAACAGGGCCTTTCCGGATGATGCCTTCGTGATCCTGTGGGAATTCCCGTTGAACGTGCCGTTAAAATAGGCGACCGTTGAAACGCTTTCGCCCGGGAGGTCCAGGTCCGTGTTCAGGTTTACCGTCATGCCGTCGGACCAGGTGTTGACCCGGCACTCCTTGGCAAAGCGGATAAAATCATCGGCTGACCCGATCTCAAAGGACGCCGCATTTTCATCTCCCACGGCGGCATAAGCCTCCGTGCGGAACACAGGCGAAAGGTCCGGGACTGTACAGCTTCCCGCCGCAAGGAGAAGGAGCGCTGCCGCATAGCTTACGACCTTTTTTGATGATCTTTTCATGGCTTTACTCCTCCTTTCCCTCAGTTTCCTGCGCAGTTCCCTGCTCCTGTGCGCCTTCCGGTCCCGGCGTATTTCCGGGTCCGGGAGCATTTTCCTCTTCAGGAGCATTTCCCTGTTCTGATGTGTTTTCCGACTTCTGCGCGCTTTCCGGTTCCTGTCCGGCGTGCTGCGCCTCAAGATAACCGGTAATATCCTGTCCTTCGTTCTCCGCGAGCTTCTCGATGTCGCCGGAGACGATGGAGGCCCGGACGTCGCCCCGGACGATCGCCCTGACCGTTCCGATGATCTGTCCGTCAATGTGCCCCTGGATCATGCCGTCCACGCGGATGATGCCGCTCTCATCCCTGGACCGGATGGGCCGTGCCACGGAGAATGCGGTCTTCGAGATGACCCGGTCTCCCAGGGTCAGGATCTGCGGGAGCACGAAGAGCACCAGGAACATGGAGATCAGCGTGCCCCGTCCTAAACACTGTCCGATGCCGGCAATGGCGCCATCCGAGGTAAGGAGGCCGATGACGGTCCCGGCAATGGCAAGAATGGACCCGGAGGTGATGATGGTCGGGAACGCGAAGTTCACGGCCTCAATGATGGATTCCTGTCTTCCCATAGTCTTCCTGCATTCACTGTAGCGGGAACCGATCACGATGGCGTAATCGATGTTCGCGCCCATCTGAATGGAGGATACGATAAGGTAGCTGATAAAGAACAGATTCGCCTTCATCAGGGCCGGGAAGGAGAAGTTGATGAAAATGGATCCTTCGATCACCGCGATGAGAAGCAGCGGCATGCCCACGGACTTGAATGTGAACAGGAGGATCACAAGGACAAAGAGCACGGAGACCACGGAGACTATGACGTTGTCCGTCTCAAACTGCGATCCGAGATCCATTTCCGAGGTGGACTCTCCCGCGATCAGCACCCGGTGGGACGGATCCTCGTCCATCTCCTCCTCAAACATGGGATCGATCAGGTCATGAAGGCTCCCCAGAAACGCGAAGGTCTCGGGGCTTTCCTCCGGCAGGTTCAGGTAGACCAGCATACGCTCATAGGTCTTTCCACGAAGCTGGCGCTTCGCCCGCATCAGCTTGTCGCAGGTATCGTCCAGGTCCGCCCGGTCGTCCTCGTCAAGATCCACGTATCCTTCGTCCGCCTTGTCGTGCAGGAACATGAAAATGTCAATGAAGGGGACCTTGTAATTCGCGATGCCGCCGATGATATGCCCGTACTCGTCCCTGTCCGACGCGTACATGCTGTAGATCATGGCCGCCGCGTCATAGTCCAGGTCCGCCATTTCGGAGAACTGGCGCGGCGTCAGCGGCTCCGAGACCATGTACCCGCCCTTGGCCTCCGTGTTGGCGAGAGATTTCACCTCCCGGATCTCCGGGAGCCTTTCCAGGTAAGCGGCAAGCTTTGAGACCTTGCCGTAATCCTGGCTCGGGACATTGACCGCGATGAGATTGTCCGCGCCGAAGGTCTCGTCGATCATTTCCTCCGTGATCTGCGACTCGCTTTTCAGCGGTGTTGTCAGCGTGGAGTAACCGTAGACGTAGGGGCACTTCTTGGAAAGAAAGTAACCTGCGATCACAACGATCAGGAACAGCGGGGGAACGAACTTCCTGCTGGCATAGGCAAAGCGGCCCACGAAGGGGATCTTCGGCACCAGGTTTTTGTGCTTCGTCTTCATCATGAGGTTGGAGAACAGCACAAGAAGTCCCGGCATGAGGGTGAACACCGCCAGGAGGCTGATGACGATCGATTTGGTAAGGGTCGTGCCAAGATCCGCGCCCAGCCCGTATCCCATAAAGAGAAGCGCCAGGAGGCCGGAGACCGTCGTAAGGGAGCTTGAGGAGATCTCCGGGATGGAGTGGCTCAGCGCGACGATGACAGCGTCTCTGGTGTCATAATGCTGCCGCTCCTCCTTGAAGTGATTGCAGAAGATGATCGCGTAATCGATAGAGAGGGCCAGCTGCAGGACGACGGCAACGGAATCGGAAACGAAGGAGATGGTGCCCATCAGGAAATTCGTTCCCTTGTTAATCATCGCCGCGGAGACAAAGGTCAGAAGAAGCACGGGGACTTCTCCGAAGGTCTCTGACGTCAGGAGCAGGACCGTGACCACGATGACGCCGACGATCGCGATGATGACCTGCATCTCTTTCGCGATCGCTTCCGCCTGGGGGTCTCCGAGAGTCGTGGAGACATGCACATCGTAGGCGGAGAGGGAATCCTTCAGTATATTAAGGGACTGCAGCGACCTCTCGTCATCCTCGGGGTAACGGAACGTCACGTTGAAAAGCGCCGAGGAATCATTGTAATGCTTCCGGATCTCTTCGATGGTCTGGACCTCATCCTCATCCGGCTCCTCCGTGGAATCTGGATGCAGGTAATCCGGAAGGAACTCCACCTCCGCAACACCCGGAGAGTCCTCGATCTGATCATAAATGCGGAACGCTTCCCGTAAGGACAGATTTGCGACCATGACCTTCGCGGAGCCGAAGGTGGTGTATTCCTGTTCCATCAGGTCCATGGTCCGCTTTGTCTCCGTCTCTTCGCTTAAGTAAGCGGACAGATCATTCTCGACGACTGTCCATTTCTGCGAGAACAGGGAAAAGATCAGGAGGATCCCGTAGATCAGGAAGAACAGGTTCCTCTTGTCAACGATAAAAGAGCATATGGCAATCAGCGGCGACTGCTTTGTCTGTTGCATGGAATAAGTTCTCCTTTCGCAGCTGTTTCAGCATCATTTCCCATAATAACACCATCAAGCTTTATATGCATTTGATTTCTTGTGTTACAGGGACCGGATAATTCCACATACGCACAAAGGAGAGGTCGCTTAAACTCCCTCTCCTTCACGTATGTGCAAAAACCGAAGTGCCATTTTCCAAAACTATATCACTGCCTGAACTTCACACCATAGATATGTAAAACATCAACGGCTCCTTATCCGGACAGAAAACCGGGGTGTAACGGAGTTATCCTCAGAACAGGCTCCGAAATTCCCGGAGCTGGGTCCTGCCAATAGGAAGGATCTGATCGGATCCTTTAAGCCGGATCCCGTAGCTTGAGCTGTTCAGGAGGATCATTTCCCTCACATATTCCAGGTTTACGAGATAACTCTTGTGGATACGGAAAAAGCGTTT
>CACXDR010000253.1 GCA_902766415.1 uncultured Lachnospiraceae bacterium | reverse complement strand
CGTCCGCCTGGTACGCGCGGTCCGCGAAGACCTCGCTCGCCGTCTTCAGGCCGACCGCCTCCGCCTCGGAGATCAGGAAGCTGTTGGCAAGACCAAGGAGGATGATGCCCGGATCCACCTCATAGACTGCCTCGGCGATGGCTCTTGCAAGGGCCGGGTCCTTTGCCGCCTGGTTGTAAAGCGCTCCGTGCGGCTTGCAGTGCTGGAGCTTCAGCCCGTGCGCGGTCGTGAACGCGATCAGCGCGCCGAGCTGGTACTTTACGTAAGCCTTCGCGTCCTTCGGGGCGCAGGCGATGTTCCTCCGGCCGAAGCCCATGAGGTCCGGATAGCCGGGATGCGCGCCTACCGCGACGCCCGCAGCCTTGCAGGCCGCCACCGTCTTGTCCATGACCAGCGGGTCTCCCGCGTGGTAGCCGCAGGCTACGTTCGCCGAGGAGATGTGGGCGATGACCGCTTCGTCCATACCGATGGTATAGTTGCCGAAGCTCTCGCCAAGATCACTGTTGAGATCTACCTTATACATATGCTTCCCCCTTTTCCGCGCCGCTCTCTGCGGCGCTTTTTGCATAGCCAAAGAAATGCAGTTGCTGCTGATGATTTTTAAGCAATCTTTGTGCCAGCTCTTCCGGGGAGCCTGAGGCCGCTTCTTTACTCAAATCTGCACATATTATGGAGCAAAAAAGCAACGCCGGATGTGCAGATTTGCACATCCGGCGTTCAATACCGCACGGTTTCCGTTTATCACTGTCCGGCGGGAATACCCGCGCTTCTATAAGCGGCGGGAGTGTTCATTCTCCGTCGATACGCCGCTTCAATGTGAAACGGCTCATCCCGAGCATCTGGGCCGCCTTCGAAAGGTTCCCGTCGGAAAGCTCCAGCGCGCGGTCGATATAGGCGCGCTCCAGCGTGTCGAGCTCCCGTTTCAGGTCGACCGGGCCCTCCCTCAGGTCCTGCATGGGGAACTTCTCCCCGGTCTTCCCGGCTTTCCCGTCCTGTACCGCTGCGGGAAGGCCGGTCTCCTTGCCGGTCAGCGTATCCCCGTCCGAGAAGAGGACGCACCGCTCCATGACGTTCCTGAGCTCGCGGACGTTTCCCTTCCAGGAATAGCGCTTCAGGGTCTCCATGAACTCCGGGGAGATCCCCTTCACGTTCTTCGCGAACTTCCGGTTGAAGTGGGAGATGTAATATCCGCAGAGCACCGGGATATCCTCCGTGCGCTCCCTTAAGGGCGGGATCCGGATCTGCAGCACGTTCAGCCGGTAGTAGAGATCCTCGCGGAAACGGCCCGCGCGGACCTCCTCCACAAGGTCCCTGTTCGTCGCGGCGGCGACGCGCACATTGACCTCGATGTCCTGGAGCCCGCCCACGCGGCGGAACCTCCGGTCCTCAAGGAAGGTCAGGAACTTCGCCTGCATGAAGAACGGCAGCTCCCCGACCTCGTCCAGGAATACCGTCCCGCCGTTCGCGAGCTCGATCAGCCCCTTCTTCGTCTTGGCCGCGCCGGTGAAGGCTCCCTTCTCATACCCGAAAAGCTCCGACTCGAGGAGGTTTTCCGGGATGGCCCCGCAGTTGATCTTCACCATAGGCCGGTCCGCGCGCGGGCTGCTTTCGACGATGCTCCGGACCACGACCTCCTTGCCGGTCCCGGTCTCCCCGATCACCAGAAGGTCCACGTTGTCATTCGCCGCGAGGACCCCGATCTGGCGGCGGATGTTCTGGATCGCGGTGCTTTCCCCGATCAGCTTCTTCGGGTTCATCCGCATGAGCTCGAGGGAACGGCGCCCCGACAGCTGCTCCACCCCCCGGCGGATTACCATATCGACCTCCTCAAGGTCGAAGGGCTTCTGCACATAGTGGCTCACGCCGAGCTTCATGGCCTCCACCGCCTGGAGGATGGAACCGTACGCCGTCATAAGGATGATGATGACGTCCTCGTCGATCCGCTTGAAGTCCGCCACATGGTCAAGCCCCGTGCCGTCCGTCAGGCGGTTGTCAAGAAGCACCGCGTCCGGGCGGAACGACTCGGCGGTCTTAAGCCCGCCCGCGATGTCCTCCTCCGTCCGCACCTCGTACCCGAGATCCGACATCCCGCTTTCCAGCGACATCCTGAGAAGCGGTTCATCATCCACTACAAGCAGTCTGTACTTCATGTTTTTTCCCCTTTGCTCCCGCTGAAAATAAGGATCGAGCGCGTCCCCTCCCCGGGGGAGGATTCCATGCGGAAGGTCCCCCCGTTCCGTTCGGTCAGGCGCCGCACGATCGAAAGGCCCAGTCCTCCGCGCTCCCCGCGCATGACCGCCGCAAGCTTCTTCGCATCCATGCCGCAGCCGTCGTCCGCGACCGTGACAGTGACGCCGCCGGCGCCCCGGCTGCCGGTGATCGTGACCTTCCCGCCGTCCATGGCCTTGAAGCTGTTGTTGATGAGGTTGATGAAGATCTGGCGGAGCTCCTGCTCGTCCGCGACGATCCTCAGGTTCCCCTCCATGCTGACGCTGAGGCTGATCCCTTTGTTCTCCGCGACCTTGCTGTAGAGAAGGATGAGCTCGTCGCAGAGCGAATTCAGGCTCACCCACGTTTTCTCGCTCTCCCGCTGCCGGGCGATGTTCACGAGGTTGCTGATCAGGAGGTTCATGCGGTCCACCTCGCGGATCATCTCGCCGCAGAGAAGGCGGTCCCGGTCGGACAGCATCTTCCGGTTCATGACCTGCAGCCCTGCCCGGATGCCGGCAAGCGGGTTCTTCGCCTCGTGGGCGACATCGGCCGCGAGCCGCCCTGTGTACGCGAGCTTCTCGTCGTTCAAGATCTTCTCCTCCATATGGCGCTGGTAGGTCACGTCGTCGATCGTGATGAGCGTTCCCCAGTCCTCGCCGGTGTCCGGGTGCGTGAGCTTCCACGAGCCGAACTCCAGGTTCCTGACCCTGCCCTCCTGGCCCGTCAGCACGGCCGGCGGGGGAAGCACGTCGCCCTTGCGGACGATGCCGGCGACGATATCGCCGAGGCTCCGCCCGTCCTCGTCGCGCTCGTCCTGCACGTCCAGCATGGACTCCGCGTGCGCGTTCATGAACGTCATGTTCCCGGAGGCGTCGTACACCAGGATGCCTGCCGGCAGGTTTTCGACGATGCTCTCGTTCAGGGCCTTCGTCCAGGTGAGCTGGTCCGTGTAGCCCTTCATGCTCTCCATCATGGAGCGGAACGCGCCGGCGAGCGTCCCGATCTCGTCCGTGCGCCGCGTGTACTCGACCACGGCGTCCGGGCGGTACTCCGACGGCGTCCGGCTGATCTCCGCGCAGGTCTTGCTGAATTCCCCGATCGGCGCGGAGATGCTGTACGCGCTCAGCATGCCTGCCTGGATAATGATGATCAGCATGGCGATGGAGGCGAGGATGATGAACCTCTGCTCCTCGATAATGGAAAGGATCAGCGCGCGCCGGTCAAGGCTGTATACGATCCTCCAGCCGAGCCGGTTTTCCCCGCTTTCCGCGAGCACCAGCTCCCCCGGGGCGTCTTCGGTCCTCTCCCGCCTGCCGAACAGCCGCGTGCCGTCCGGCGCGTAGATAAAGAGCGCCTCGCCCCTGTAGCAGTCCTCGTACTTCTCAAGCAGGGCGTCCGGGTCAGTCCAGAACCCGCCGGCGTCGATGTCCGCGTTGAGATTACGGACCAGCGCGGTCCCCTGCTCCTGTCCCGACCGGAGAAAGACCTGGTACTCCGTAATGAAAAAGACCGTGCCGAACCCGATCATGACAATGAGGACGATGCTGACCAGGGGGATCAGGATCCTGTTCTCGATGGACATACGGAACCGCCTGATCATACGCGCCTCCTCTCACGCGCCGAGCACCATAAAAGGGCCGCGCCGGAGACCGGGACGCCGATCATTGCCGGATGGAACGGAATGATCCCGGAATAGTAGAGCGGGTAGAATACGGCGATCATCAGGATACCTGCGGTCATCGCGCCCTTCACGCTGCCGAACGTCACCCGTTCCGGCCGGACCGCCAGCAGGAAGAGCGTCGGGAACAGCAGGACCGCGACGACGCCCCAGAGATCTCCGCCGAAGGACAGGATGAAGTCCGGCGGGTCCAGCGTGAGCAGCATGGCAAGCGTGCCGCCCGCCAGGACGCTGATCCTTCCGACGGCCACGATGCGCATCGGCGGGACCCTTCCCTCCCTGGCCGTCCCGTAGATGTCATACGCCGCGGCGGATGCCACCATGAGGAGCTGCGAGTTTGCCGTCGAGATGCACGCGCCCATGACGGACAGGAAGAAAAAGCCGCTCCATGGGCTGTAAAGCTCGTGGTTGATGATCCGGATAAAGATGCCGTCCGTCGCGACCGCCTCGGGAAGCGAGGGGACCAGGACACGCATGGCGAGTCCTGTGTGCACGAGGAGGAAATAGATGTAGGCAAGGAGCGCGATGGAGACCAGGATCGTGCGGAGCGCCGTGTCGGAATCCTTCGCGCTGAACAGGCGCACAAGGTACTGCGGGTTCACGGAAAGCCCGAGGCCCCAGCCCCAGAACATGGAAAAGCAGACCAGCGGCGTGAACCCTCCCTGGAAGAACCGGACCATCTGCCCCGCCTTCGTCGCGGTCTCCATGCCGGGATGCGCGTACCCGGAGACCTCGGCGGCCCTCTGGTAGAGCGGCCCGAAGCCGCCGCACTGCGCCATGAGGCTGAAGCACACGGCGCTAAGGCTCACGGTAAGGAGGACCAGGTTGAACATATCCGTACGCAGGACCGAGCGGTAGCCGCCGATCGTCGTGTACATGATAAAAAGGTAGACCATGCAAACCGCGGCGGGATACGGCATATCAAACATCTCCGAGGCGACCATGCCGAAGCCCTTGTACTGGGTGACCAGGTAAAAGATGTAGACCCCGACCAGGCTGAGGCCGGCGATCATCTGGAGCTTCTTTGCCCCGAATTTCGCGCGGAAGATCTCGGGGACCGTGATGACATTCAGCTCGTACAGCCTCCGCGCGACGGCGGCCATGAGGAACGCGCCGAGGAACCACGGCACAACTGAATAGAGGAGCGGCGATATGCCCTCCTCATATACACTTCCCGTAAGGCTCAGTATGGTGATCGCGGAGATCCAGGTGCCGGTGAACGTGCAGACGCACTGCCGGAGCCCCACCGTCCGCTCACAGATAAAATATTCCTCCGGGGTGGTGTTCCCGCCGAAGGTCCCCTTGCCCATGACGAGCAGGATCACTGAATAAACGCAGAAGAATCCGAGATAGATCGCAGTCTTTCCCATAGTCCCGCCCCCCTTCCTTCTGCGGCAGAGCCCCGGAAGGCCTGCCGCCCCGCGGTCCGGTCCTGGCCGGCCTTGCTTTACCCGGCCCGGCTTTACTCAGCCCGGCTTTTTCATTGCGCGGTTTTACCCGGTCCGGCTTCCCATTGCCCGGTTTTACTCGGCCCGGCTTTCCGCGGCTGTTTCCTCCGACCCTCCGTTTTCCTCCGGAGCCGCGCTTTCCGGCGGTTCCGTCTCCGGGGGATACGCGGACAGGTACTCTGCCGCGATGTATACGCGGTAGCCGTCCCTCAGGATCCTTGACCACTTCGAGTTCTTTCCGATCCGGTGGACGCGGGCGCCCTTCGAAAGGTACCCCGTGACCTCCCCGTCCATGCCGGGCTTCCTGCGGAGCTTCACTCCTTCACCGGTGCAGTAGACCATCTCGTCGCAGGTCTCAAAGCGGAAGCCGTTCACTGTGTCAAGGTCGGCGGAAGACGCGCGCGTCTCCCTCCTGTCCTCGTCCGCGGTCTCCGCCACGGTAAGGACAAGACTCTGCCTTTCCTCTTCCTTTTTCTTTCCGCAGCCTGCAAGCAGCGCGGCGAGCGCCGCGAGAAGAAGGCACCGGATCAGAACACGTTTCACCGAATGATCCCTCCGCCGAGGACATAGCCCCCGTCATGATAAAAAACGACTGCCTGGCCGGGCGTGACCGCGCGCACCGGCTCATCGAACACCACTCGCACCGTGCCGTCCCCCGCGTCCGTGACCGTGCACGGGGCTCCCGCGTGATTGTAGCGGATCTTCGCGGAAGCGCGGAGCGGCCCGCTTCCGGGCCCTTCGACAGCCATCCAGTTCAGCCGGTCCGCCGTAAGTTCCCGGGTAAAGACGCTTCCTGCCTCCCCGATCACGACCTCGTCAGTCTCCGACCGGATCTCCTTCACGAACACCGGACGGCCCATGGCTAACCCCAGGCCCTTCCGCTGCCCGACCGTATAATGCGTGATCCCGCGGTGACGTCCCAGGACCTTTCCGTCTTCGGTGACGAAATTGCCGGGCGGCGGGACGCTGTCCGCGTTCCGCCCGATAAACCCTGCGTAGTCATTGTCGGGGATAAAGCAGATCTCCATGCTGTCCGGCTTATGCGCGACCGGAAGCCCCGCGCGCTCTGCTGCCGCGCGGATCTCATCCTTCGTGTACGCCCCGTCCGGCATGAGCGTATGCCGGAGCTGTTCCTGCGTGAGCTGGTAAAGCGCGTAGGTCTGGTCCTTCGCAGACGTCACGGAGGTCCGCACCGTGTATCTTCCGTTCGGAAGAAGCTCGATCCGCGCGTAATGCCCGGTCGCGACGAGGTCCGCGCCGAACTCGCGGCCCTTCTCAAGGAGCGCCTCCCACTTCACGTAACGGTTGCACATGATGCAGGGATTCGGGGTCCTCCCGTGCCTGTATTCATCAATAAAATAGGAAACGACTCTTTCGCGGAACACCTCCCGGAAATCCACGACATAGTGCGGGATGCCAAGCACCTCCGCCACCCGCCGGGCATCGTCCGCGGCGGACGCGCAAAGGCTCCCCTTTCCCGCGGCTTGGCCGCGCGGCCCCTCCTGCCACATCTCCATCGTCACGCCGATCACGTCGAAGCCTGCCTCCTTCAGGAGGTACGCCGCGGCGGAGCTGTCAACGCCGCCGGACATCCCGACGACTACCTTCTTCTTCATAGCTCTGGTCTTATCCTTATAATTCTTTGTCCTGACCGCCGTCCGGCCGGCTTTCTGATCCGTTTTCCGGGGTGCTTTCCGGGATGTTCAAAGGTCTGTCCTCCCGGAGGCTTTCCGGCGTATTCTCAGGTCTGTCCTCCCGGGAGGCTGCCTTTTCCTGCGACGGCTCCGGGGCTGATCCTGCCTGCTCTGCGGACGGTGCCTTCTCCGGCTCCGCGGACGATGACTTCTCCGGCGTCAACGTGTCCCGCGTCCCGAAGCTCCAGCCGTTGCTCGGCTTCAGGTCCTTCCCCGCGACCGGCTTCGCGACCGTGGAGATATCCGGAATGCGCGCCTCCCTGTCCCCGTCCGGGGACTTCGGCGTCGGGATCCGCCCGCCGGCATTGCCTGCCGCGCTGCCGTCTGCCCCGCTGCCGGATGCGCCCTTCACGCCTGCACGATCCGCGGTACCCGCGGCTTCCTCTTCCTCAGGCACCCTGCGGACGCTTCCGTACCGGTTCCCGTGCTGTCCCGTCCTGTCATACCCCGCGCCTGTCCCCGGATCCGGGGTCTTCGGCGTCGGGATCCGGCCTCCGGCATTGCCTGCCGCGCTGCCGTCCTCACGATACGGCACGTCATGCGCGCCGGCGGCGCCGTCATGGTACGGGGTATTTCCCGCGCCGTTTTCTCCTTCGCGGTACGGCACATCCTCCGCGCCGGTATTTCCTTCACGGTACGGCGTATTCCCCCCGCCGGTTCCGCCGTCACGGTACGGCGCGTCCTCCGGTTCCCGCGGGTCCGCGGACAGCGGATCCCGCCGCTCCGGCGGGTACATTTCCTGCATCCTGCGCTCCCGGCCCGCCTTTAAAAGGACGTCGCCGCCCTCCTCATAGAGGTACCGGAACACACGTGTCACGACAAAGATGGAATACAGGAAGCCGAGCGCCGAATATTCCGCGAACATCAGCCCCATAAGCCAGAGCCCGCCGCGGAGAAGGACCGGGACGGAACGCGAATACACCGTCAGCCGGTAGATGGTGCCATAGTCCAGACGGAGCCCCGACATCCGCGAGAACATCATCCCGAACGACGCGATGACCGCGGCGGCGAAAAAGAAGGCCGCGAGGTTCATGAAGAAATACAAGGCCCCGATCATGGCGGCATATGCGTAAAAAATGGGCGCAAAGGAAAGCACGTCAGCCTTGGTGAGCGTCATGCTCCCGTAATCGGAGAACCGGACCATGCGCGTTCCCTGCTCCGACCCCGGAAGGGCCACGTCCGTCTTCAGGATCATTTTTTCGGAATCCGCGATCACCGCGACGCTGTTCAGCGCGAGCTGCGTTTTTGTCCTCTGGTCCTCCAGGGACACGCTGTTCGACGGATCCGTATTGATATCGAAATAGCGGTATCCGTCCGCATAGTGGAAACCGCCCTGCACCGCGAGCTTTCCGCCGGACAGGGTGAATTCCGGCACATTCTCCGTG
>CACXDR010000252.1 GCA_902766415.1 uncultured Lachnospiraceae bacterium | reverse complement strand
CGTAGGTGTATGCCTGCGAATAACGGACCGCCGTACGCGTTCCTCTGACTGCGCTGCTCATATACTGGATCCCCCCTGTGCGGGCCGTGCCCGCGTGAAGAGCCCTTCCGGGCCCCCTGATGACCTAAAGATCCTGCGTCAGGTTCTTTCAAAGACGCGGAGCTTTGCGCTCCTGGACCTCGCGTTTTCTGCGATCTCCTCCCCGGAGGGAAGGACCGGTTTCCTGGTTACGACCCTGCCCATCGGCTTCCGCCCGCACACACATACCGGGAACTCCGGCGGGCAGATGCACGGGTTTTCATTCCTCCGGAAGCCGTTCTTTACGATCCGGTCCTCCAGGGAATGGAAGGTGATGACTGAGAGCCTTCCGCCCGGCTTCAGGAGCCCGATCATATTGTCGATCGACTCCTCAAGGACCTTCAGCTCCCCGTTCAGCTCGATCCTCAGTGCCTGGAAGGTCCTCATGGCCGGATGCCCTCCCGTCACCTGGATCTTTTTCGGGATAGCCCCGCGGATGATATCCGCGAGCTCCCCTGTCGTCTCGATCGGCTTCCTCTCCCGGGCCGCGGCGATGTGCTTCGCGATGTTCTTCGCGAAGCGGTCCTCGCCGTAGTCCCGGATGATCCGGTAGAGCTCCTGCTCGCTGCATTCGTTTACCAGATCCTTTGCCGTCCGAGGCTGGCGCCTGTCCATCCTCATGTCGAGCGGCGCGTCTTCCATGTAGCTGAAGCCCCGCTCCGCGGTATCCAGCTGGTAGGAGGAGACCCCCAGGTCCAGATAGATGCCGTCCACCGCCTCTATGCCAAGATCATGAAGCACAGAGGGCATATTTACGTAATTATCCCGGACGATCGTGACACGGTCCTTGAACGGATCGAGACGTTCCCGCGCGGCTGTGATCGCATCTGCGTCCTGGTCGATCCCGACCAGGCGCCCGCCGCCGTCCAGCTTTTCCGCGACAAGGAAGGCATGTCCGCCGCCTCCCAGCGTCCCGTCAACATAGATCCCGTCCGGCTTGATCTTGAGGCTCTCCACCGTCTCGGCGGGGAGCACGGATACATGATGAAAGATCATAATCCAAGGCCCAGGCCGTCGAGTCCGGCAGCGATCTCGTCCACATCGTTCTCTATTTCAAGCTCCTTCGCCCAGCGCTCCGCGCTCCAGATCTCGATCCGGCTCCCCGAACCGATGAGCGCTGCCTCCTTCGTGATCCCGGCGAACTCTCTTAAGTTTGCCGGAAGAAGGATGCGTCCCTGCCTGTCCGTCTCGCAGAGGACAGCGCCTGAAAGGAGGAACCTGGAGAATTTACGCGCGTTCGGGTTGGTCAGGGGAAGCGCCTGAAGCTTTTCCTCAAGCTTCTGCCACTCCTCGCTGCTGTACACGAACAGGCATCCGTCCAGGCCCTTGGTGACAACGAATTCCTCGCCAAGCTGCTCACGGAAACGGGAAGGGACGATCACCCGGCCCTTCGTATCAACCGTATGGTTATACTCTCCCATGAACATCGCTGTCACCCACAATCTACCACATTCCACCACTTCTAGATTAAATAATAATAAAACGTTCGTGAAAATGCAAGGAATTTGGGTCGAAAAAATGAAGAAAAATTAAGCATTTTTGCGGCTTTCCGGACGTGTATCAAGATGTGGGGGAAAGTGGGGGGCACCCACAAAATATAGTGAAGGGGACTGTCCCGCGGCATATCACCGCGGGGCAGTCCCCTTATTTTTCCATGATTCCGTCCCCATCTCCCGCCCTTCCGGCGGTGGGGGCCCGTCCCACTTTCTGTAACTGTTCAGCATCCCCGGGATGCTGTTCAGCACCCCTTTCTTAGTTTTCTTCCTCCTGCCTGAAGAGGTACCCGCGCTTCCTGCCGGCCGCGATCACGAGGATGCCTGTGACGAAGCAGGCGCCCGCAATCAGCTGGGAGACGGCGATCTGCGTTCCCGGGACAAGCAGCGAATCGGTGCGGAGCCCCTCTATGACCATGCGCCCGAGCCCGTAGCCGGCAAGGTAGGTGAAGAACATCTCCCCCGTGAATTTTTTCCGTTTCCTGAACACGAACAGGATGAGAAGGAGGAGGCAGAGGTTCCACGTGGATTCATAGAGAAAGGTGGGATGGACCTGGATGTACTCCGTCCCGTTCTCGACGATCATATGGGAAAGGAGCTCCTCGTCGATCATGATCGGATTTACGATCGCCTTCCGGATCCGCATGGCGAAGAGGCTCTCCGTGTAGCGGCCGAACGCCTCGCAGTTAAAGAAATTGCCCCATCTCCCGAGGATCTGCCCGACGAGCAGCGAGAGGATCAGGGAATCCGCCATGTCGAGGAAACGCTTCTTCTTCAGCCTGCACCATACGTACAGGGTCAGGACCCCGGCGATCACGCCGCCGTAGATCGCGAGCCCGCCGGCCCTCAGGTTCAGGATCTGGACCGGGTCGTCCCTGTAGGCGTCCCAGGAAAAGAACACGTAGTAAAGGCGCGCGCCGGCAACGCCGAACAGGATCCCGTAAATGATGAAATCATAGACCGAGTCCTCCCCGAGGCCGCGCTTCTTCGCGTCGCCGGCAGCAAGCATGGTCCCGAGGATCATGCCGATCCCGATGATGATCCCGTAATACGCGATGCGGAAGCCGAAGACGTCGATGTGGTCCACCATGTGCTCTATGGTGATCCCGAGATTCACGAAACTGAGGTCATAGACCATAAGCGCTCCTTTCGAAAGACTTCCCCATCATAACCCGTATCCTTTTATTTGTCACGGTTTTGTGCTAAATTACAGTGTAATTACGGACCGGTCCGCCCCCGCAAAGCACTGACGGAAAGACGGCACAGGGAACGATGAAGGAGCTTAACATGACAGAGCAGACAGGAAGCAGGCGTTTCCCCATGAAAACGGCAAAGGCCCTGCTGATCCTTGCCGTCTTTTCGGCCTGGTTCTTCTTTACCGTAGTGGTCTGCGGGAAAAACCGTATTTCGAGCATCCCGCCGGGCACCTGGGTCGACAGCCTGCTGGAGCGCTTTCCGGATACGTTCGGCACGAAAACGATCCACTACTACCTGAGCCAGGGAGGAATGATGCTGTCTGCCTTCTATCTGACTGTGCTGGTGCCGGACACGCTGAAGCGCTTTTTCCCGGAAAACAGGCGTGTTCTGCTGTCTGCGCGTGTGATCACCGGGATCCTGCTCCTGTCCGGAGCGGTCTGCTGTATTGCAGGATGCCTGCCGGTCCATTACGGGCTCTCCGGAAGGCTTGCCTCTGTTCTGGGCTATCATACATGGCGGAGGCTTCAGTACGTGAACACGATGCTGACACCGGTCACCCTGCTTCTTGCTTTCGTCACCTGGTTCCTTCCTGCCGCTGCGGCATACCTTCGGGCTCTTGTGAAAGAAAAGAGCCTGCGCCCGCCCGCAAGGTCCATTGCAGTCTATCTGCTGCTCGCCGTCATCGTCCTCCTCTGGTCCTGGATGGCGGAGTCAATGTACGTCGTTCTTCGTCCTCTGTATGACAGCAGGGGGATCAGGGCCAATGAGTATGAATCCGTCAGGTTTTACTCCGCCTTCTTTACGTCGGTCGTTCTTGCCCCGGTCATAGAAGAGGTGTTTTTCCGGGGGCTCATCGAAGGGCAT
>CACXDR010000251.1 GCA_902766415.1 uncultured Lachnospiraceae bacterium | reverse complement strand
GGCGGCCGCAGTCCGGGCACTTGCCGTCGACCAGCTGGGACGCGGTCCAGAAGCTCTCGCAGGGCGTGCAGTACATGCCCTCGTACTCGCTCTTGTAGATATCGCCCTGGTCATAGAGCTTTTTGAAGATCTTCTGCACCTGCTTCTCGTGGTCCGGGTCGGTCGTGCGGATGAAGCGGTCGTAGGACGTGTTCATAAGGTCCCAGATCCTCTTGATCTCCGCCGCGGCGTCATCGACGAACTGCTTCGGGGTCACGCCCGCTGCCTTCGCCTTCTCCTCGATCTTCTGGCCGTGCTCGTCGGTGCCGGTCTGGAAGCGGACGTCGTAGCCCTCCTCCCTCCGGAACCTGGCGATGGCGTCCGCAAGAATGATCTCGTAGGTGTTGCCGATGTGCGGCTTGCCCGAGGCATACGCGATCGCAGTTGTAATGTAATAAGGTGTTTTCTTACATTCCTGGCACATGTTGTTGTCCTCCATATATTTCAGGACCCGTCTGCGAGTCCTGCTCACAGCGCCTTCGCTTCCGCCCCGGTGCTGATCATTTACTATTTTGTTCCCGCAGCGCGTCTGCAGGATGCCTCCGGAAACATATTAGCCGGTTAGTTCCGGCAGCGCATTTACCGGTCTGTCCCCAGCAGCGCGTTGTAGATGTCCCGCCTGCTCACGCCCCGGTCCTTCGCGGCGGCACGCATGGCTTCCTTCCGGTCCATGCCCTGCGCCTCGTAGTACGCGACGTGCTCCGCGGGGCTCATGTCCGCCCAGCCGGCTTCCTTCTCGGCCTTCACCTCGTCCGCGCTCCGGCCCTCAAGGACCAGGACGTACTCGCCGCGGATCAGGTCCTGCCCGCCGGGCGCCCCGTAGCGGAGCACCGCTTCGCCGAGCGTGGTGCGGTACACCTCCTCGTGGATCTTCGTCAGCTCACGGACCAGGCTGATGTGCCGGTCCCCGCCGAGCGTTTCCGCGAGCTCCTTCAAAGTCTTCAGGAGCCGGTGCGGCGCCTCGTAGAGGATGATGGTCCTGGTCTCGCGTTTCAGCTCCTCCAGCACCTCCGCCCGCTCCTTTTTGTCCGCCGGCAGGAAGGCCTCGAACGCGAACCGCCTGGTCGGCAGCCCCGAGATGGCCAGCGCGCTCACGCAGGCGCAGGCCCCGGGGACGATCGTCACCTCCGTGCCCGTCTCGTACGCGATCCGAACCAGCGCCTCGCCCGGGTCGGAGACCGCCGGCATGCCGGCGTCCGTCACCACGGCGATGTTCTTCCCCTCCGCCGCAAGGCGCGTAAGCTCGTACGCCTTGTCGATCTTGTTGTATTCGTGGTAGCTCGTGAGCGGCTTCCGTATCCCGAAATGCGTGAGGAGCTTCACGGTGTTCCGCGTGTCCTCCGCCGCGATGAGATCGGCCCCGTTCAGCACCTCGAGCGCCCGCGCGCTCATGTCCCCGAGGTTCCCGATCGGCGTCGCCACAAGCCAGATCTTTCCTGCCATCCTGTTCCTCTTTCTTATCCGGGAGCATTTTCCGGACGCCTCATGCTGCATGCACCGGCGCCCCCGCCGTTCTTTCCCGGCACCTTATGAACGCCGTCCCCGGCGTTTATCCGGCATTCCGGCGGCTCAGTACCCGTAGACCTCCCGGATCTCCGGGGTATACACGCCCGGCGCGCTGAATACGATGACGGGCGCCTCCACCTTAAGGAACGCCCCGCCGCCCTTCACCGCCTCCACCAGGACCATGTTGGCCTCGCGGTCCCGGAACGGGTGGACGGTCTTCAGCCGCTTCGGCTCGAGCCGGTGCTCCCGCATGCAGGCGAAAAGCTCCGACAGCCGGTGCGGCCGGTATACGAACGCCGCGCGTCCTCCGTTTCTTAAAAGCCGCGCGCTCTCGCGGACCGCGTCGTCAAGCGTACAGGTAATCTCATGCCGTGCCAGCGCCAGCGCGCTCTCCGGATTCTGTATCCCGCTCTTCTCCGCCATGTACGGCGGATTGCAGGTCACCACATCCTGGCTCCCGCTTTCCCCCGCGGCGCCCTTTTCACGAAGGTCGCCCCGGACGATCCGCACCCGCTCCGAAAGCCCGTTCATCCGGACGGAGCGCTCCGCCATGTCGGCCATGGCCTCCTGGATCTCGACGCCCGTGATCACGGACGCCTCCGTCTTCGCCGAAAGAAGAAGGGGGATGATGCCTCCGCCTGTGCAGAGATCCGTCACCCTCTCCCCCGGCTTCACCGTAACGAAGCCGCTTAAAAGGACGGCGTCCATGCCGAAGCAGAACTTCGACGGGTCCTGGATGATAAAAAGGCTGCTCCTCTGGAGGTCGTCCGCCCGCTCTCCGGGGCGGAGAAAGCCGGACAGCTCCTTGGGAAGCTGCCTTCCGGCGCCGGGAAGCCCCGGATCACTCATCGGCCCTGCCCTCCGGCGCCCCGTCCGGCGCGCCCTCAGGCCTTCCCTCGCGGGGACCGTGCTTCTTCCTGCGCCTGTGGCGCTTACGCGTGCGCTCGCCGTTCTCCTCGCCCGGGACAGCATCCGCCGCCGCGCCTGCGGGCGCCGGCTCCTCCCCTGCCGGGATCACGACTGCGGCAGCCTTTTCAGCCGCTCCGTCCGCGCCGTCGGCACCTGTTTCGATATCATTCTCGCGCTTTCCGCGGCGGCGGTCCCTGCCGCGGCCGCTGTTCCGGGCATCCCGGCCCTCGCGGCCCTCTTTCTCCGCGGGCCCCTCGCCCTTCTTCCTGCGGCTCCTTCTTGCAGACTGGCCCTCGCCGACATCGTCCTGCGCGCCGGGCGCGTCCTTCCTGCCGGCCTCGCCGGACGCGTCAGCGCCCTCAGCCTCTCTCTTCTTGCGCTCGCGCTGCTCCTGGAGCTGCGCCTCACGGCGCGCCATCGCGTCCTTCTTCAGCTGGCTCGGCTG
>CACXDR010000250.1 GCA_902766415.1 uncultured Lachnospiraceae bacterium | reverse complement strand
TTATAAAGACGGAACGGCGCCGCGGGGGCGCCGGAAGGGAGAGAATGACCATGGAACGAGAGATCCTTTTGCTTGGCGACCCGAAGCTTTACGAGGTCTCCGAACCGGTGAAGCGCGAGGAGCTGGAGGCGCTGCGCCCGGTTTTTAATGATATGTTCGACTGCATCCGCGGGATCCGGAGGGACTACGGATTCGGGCGCGCCATCGCCGCGCCGCAGATCGGCGTGCAGAAGCGGCTCATCTGCATGCTGACCGACCGGCCGTACGTCATCATCAACCCCGAGCTTGAATTCGTCGGGGACGAGATGATGGAGCTCATGGACGACTGTATGTCCTTCCCGAAGCTCCTGGTACGGGTCCGGCGCTACAGGCACTGCATCCTGCGTTATCTCGATGAGAACTGGGAGCCGCAGGAAAAGCGCATGGACGACGATATGTCGGAGCTCATCCAGCATGAATACGACCATCTCGACGGGATCCTCGCGACCATGCGGGCTATCGACAGCAAGTCGTTCGTGATGAAAAAATAATGCGGAGGCGTACCCCCGATTTCTGTTTTTCATAAAAAAATCATGTGATATGATGAAATCGTAAGCTGCATTTAGTGCCGTAAAAACACCGGAAGGAGGAAGACCATGAGAGTAGGTTGCGTTAAGGAGATCAAGAACAATGAATTCCGCGTCGGGCTCACGCCGGCGAACGCGAAGGCGTACTGCCAGGCGGGACATGAGGTGCTGGTCGAGAAGGGCGCGGGCGCCGGCTCCGGATTCACGGACGCGGAATACGAAAAGGCCGGGGCAAAGCTTTTCGACACCGCGAAAGAGGTCTGGGACGGCTGCGACATGATGGTTAAGGTGAAAGAACCGCTTCCTTCCGAGTATCCGCTGTTCCACGAGGGGCTTATCCTCTACACCTACCTGCACCTCGCGGCGGACCGGGAGCAGACGGACGCGCTGCTTGCCGGAAAGGTGACAGGCGTCGCCTATGAGACCCTGAAGGAGAAGGACGGATCGCTTCCGCTGCTCATCCCGATGAGCCAGATCGCGGGCCGCTTAAGCATCCAGGAGGGCGCGAAGTATCTCGAGAAGCGGTTCGGCGGCGAGGGCGTGCTGCTTGCCGGCGTCCCGGGGACCCCGAAGGCCCAGGTCGTGATCATCGGCGGAGGAACGGTCGGCACGAACGCATGCAAGATCGCCGTCGGCATGGGCGCCGCGGTCACGATCATCGACATCAGCTTAAAGAGGCTCGAATATCTTGACGACCTGTTCGGCGGGCGCATCCAGACGCTGGTCTCCACAGACCATAACATTGAAGAGGCCGTGAAGAACGCGGACCTTGTCATCGGCTCGGTCCTGATCCCCGGCGCCATGACGCCGAAGCTTTTCAAGAGGAAGTACCTCAGTGAGATGAAGCCGGGCGCGGTGTTCGTCGACGTCGCGATCGACCAGGGCGGCTGCGGGGAAAGCTCCCGCGTCACCTCCCATGACGACCCGATCTTCAAGGAGGAAGGGATCATCCACTACTGTGTCGGCAACATGCCGGGCGCGGTGCCGAGAACGTCCACGATCGCGCTGACGAACGCGACGCTGAGCTATGGCCTCAAGATCGCGGGCAAGGGCCTGAAGGGCGCCTGCGAGGCGAATCCGGCCATTTATTCCGCGATCAACACCTACGACGGAAAGCTGACCTTCCCCGGCGTGGCGGAAGCCTTTACCGACATCCCGTACCACGATATCCGCGGGCTGCTCGCGTAAAAAAAGATAAGTATATACAGAAAGACCCGGCGCACTGTTGTGCGCCGGGATTTTGTCTGCCTGAAACCCTTGCGGCCGCCGCGGGGTCCTGTCCTCTGCACGGCGGCCGGCCTCCCCGTACTTACAGGCAGCGGATGAGCGCGTCCACGTCCTCGTCCGTCGTGGCCCAGCTCGTCGCGATGCGCATGACGGTGTGGGCGTCGTCCGGCCGCTCCCAGAAGGCCATCTCGACCTTTTCGGAGAGCGCTTCCGCCTGCGCGTTTTCAAAGACGACGAAGATCTGGTTCGTGGGCGCGCTGATCGCCAGGCGGTAGCCCTTTTCCTTCAGTGCGGCGCGGATGCGGTCTGCCGTCCGAATGGCATTCTGCCCGATCCTTTCATACAGGCCGTCCGTGAACAGCGTTTCGAACTGGACGCCGGCGATCCGGCCCTTCGCGAGCAGGGCGCCGTGCTGCTTGATGATGGTGAAGAGGTGCGGGAT
>CACXDR010000249.1 GCA_902766415.1 uncultured Lachnospiraceae bacterium | reverse complement strand
GTGAAGCAGACCAGAGTCCGGCTCCTGACCTCCGTCCTGATGATCATAATCATACCCATGACCCTCTTTATCCTGGGCATATGGAAGAACAGCGATTCCGAACGTACCGCCCAGGTGCTTATGTCCGGGATCGCTGTGCTCGTAGTGGTGGCATTTTCCATGGCGCTGTGGGTCTACAACGGGATCATCCGGCCGCTTGAGAAGCTCGAGGAGGCAGTGCAGGAGATCAAGGAGGGCAACCTTGACAATGCCCTTGACGCGGAGGACGTCGACAGCGAGATCCGCCAGCTTATGGAGGATTTCGAGGAGATGCGCATACGCCTCAAGGCAAACCAGGAGGAGAAGCTGCAGAACGACCGCGACAACAAGGAGCTGATCTCCAACATCACCCACGACCTGAAGACCCCGATCACCTCGATCAAGGGGTACGTCGAGGGGATCCTGGACGGCGTCGCGCGGAGCCCCGAGCAGATGGACCGCTACATCCGGACCATCTACAACAAGGCGAACGACATGGACCGCCTGATCGACGAGCTGACGTTCTACACGAAGATCGACGCGAACCGCATCCCGTACAATTTCACCAAGCTGCCGGTCGCGGCGTTCTTCACGGACTGCGCGGACGAGGTCGGCACGGAGATGGAGGCGGGCGGCATAAGCTTCAGCTTCATGACGGACGTTGCGGACGATGTCCTCGTGATCGCGGACACCGAGCAGATGAAGCGCGTCATGAACAACATCATCGGCAACGCGGTAAAGTATAACGACAAGGAGCAGTGCGAGATCCGCCTGCGCCTCCTGGACGACGGCGATTTCGTGCGCGTCGAGACGGAGGACAACGGCTGCGGGATCTCGAAGGAGGACCTCCCGAGCATCTTCAACCGCTTCTACCGCGCCGACAGCGCGAGAGGGACGGAGAAGGGCGGCAGCGGGATCGGCCTGTCGATCGTCCGGAAGGTCATCGAGGACCACGGCGGGCGCGTCTGGGCAAGGAGCGTCCCCGGCCAGGGCACCGTTATCATCTTTTCTTTGAGAAAATACACGGAGGGAAACAGCGGAATATGAGCAGCATCCTGATCATTGAGGACGACAGAAGCATCGCGGAGCTTGAGCGGGACTATCTTGAGATCAACAGCTTCGAGGTCACGATCTGCGGCGACGGGACCGAGGGCCTGAAGGCCGCCCTCGAGGGAACGCACGACCTCATCATCCTGGACCTCATGCTCCCGGGCGTGGACGGCTTTGAGATCTGCAGGCAGATCCGCGAGAAGAAGAACACGCCCATCATCATCGTCAGCGCGAAGCGCGAGGATATCGACAAGATCCGGGGCCTGGGCCTCGGCGCGGACGATTACATCACGAAGCCCTTCTCCCCCGGGGAGATGGTGGCGCGCGTCAAGGCGCACCTGACGCGCTACGAGCGGCTTATCGGCTCCGGCAGGAACGAGACGATCGAGATCCGGGGACTTAAGATCGACCGCACCGCGCGGAAGGTCTGGGTGAACGGCCACGAGAAGATCCTTACCGCGAAGGAGTTCGACCTTCTTTCGTTCCTCGCGGCGAACCCGAACCACGTATATTCCAGGGACGAGCTCTTCCGCGAGATCTGGGGCATGGAAAGCGTCGGCGACATCGCCACCGTGACCGTGCATATCAAGAAGATCCGCGAGAAGATCGAGCTCAACACGGCGAAGCCCCAGTACATCGAGACGATCTGGGGCGTCGGATACCGCTTCAAGGTATAACGAAAAGGAGGAACTATGGCACAGACTACCATTCTTGTCGTCGACGACGAGAAGGAGATCGCCGAGCTGGTGGAGATCTACCTCGTCAGCGACGGGTACCGTGTCCTGAAGGCGTCGAACGCGAAGGAGGGCCTGGACCTTCTTGAAAAGGAGGAGATCCACCTGGTGCTCCTCGACATCATGATGCCCGGCATGAACGGGCTCGAGATGTGCGGGCGCATCCGCGAGACGCGGAACATCCCGATCATCATGCTGAGCGCGAAGAGCACGGATCTTGACAAGATCAAGGGCCTGGGCACCGGGGCGGACGACTACGTCACGAAGCCCTTCAACCCGCTGGAGCTCACCGCGCGCGTGAAGAGCCAGCTCAGGCGCTACATGCAGCTGAACCCGAGCAGCGCGGCCCCGGAGAAGGTGAAGAACGAGATCTCCGTCCGCGGGCTCTCGATCAACCGGGACAACCACAGGGTCACCGTGGACGGCGAGGAGGTCCGCCTCACGCCGATCGAGTTCGATATCCTGTTCCTTCTTGCCTCGAATCCCGGCAAGGTCTTCTCGACGGACGAGATCTTCGAGAAGGTCTGGAACGAGAAGGTCTACGAGGCGAACAACACAGTCATGGTCCACATCCGGAGGCTTCGCGGGAAGATGAAGGAGGACGCGCGGACCGACAAGATCATCACGACCGTATGGGGAGTAGGCTACAAGATTGAAAAATAACAGACCGAACGCGGGAGAAAGCTTCCGGAGAAAGGTCCTTTCCTCGATCTTCTACAGTCTGATCATCACGGTGATCGCCGAGTTCTTCCTGGTCAGGAACCTTCTCACGGCGGCGGATTATATAAAAGAAGTACAGCCCGATAACGGATTCTTCGCGGCCATCGCGGATTTCCGTGTCATTGCGGTACTTCTTTTTGTGCTGTTCGGGATCTGCCTGTTCTCGCTGGTCTTCTGGCTCCTGCAGCGGAAGTCCTTCGTGTACATCAGCCGCATCTCGGAGACCATGCAGTCGATCGCCGAGGGGGACCTGAAGGCGGAGATCGAGGTCGAGGGGGACGACGAGTTCGCGGAGATGGCCGCGAACCTGAACTCCATGACAGGCGACATCCGGAAGCTCATGGACAAGGAGCGCGAGTCCGAGCGGACCAAGAACGAGCTGATCACCAACATCGCCCACGACCTCCGTACCCCGCTTACCTCGATCATCGGGTACCTCGAGATCCTGACGGCGAAGAAGGACCTTCCGGACGACGTCCGCGCGCGCTACACGGAGATCGCCTACACGAAATCGAAAAAGCTCCAGCAGCTTATCAATGACCTTTTCGGCTTCACGAAGCTCACCTACGGGAAGATCGCCATGCGCGTCTCCTCCATCGACATCGTGAAGCTCCTTTCCCAGCTCCTCACGGAGTTCTACCCGAACTTCATGGACGCGGGGATCGAGTACGACCTTGAAAGCAACGTGCCGGCGCTGACCATCACCGCCGACCCGAACCTGATCGCGCGGCTTTTCGACAACCTCATCAACAACGCGATCAAGTACGGCGCGGAGGGGAAGCGCATCCGCGTGATCGTCCACGCGGAGGAGGAGACGGTCACCGTGCGCGTCGTGAACTACGGCCGCGTCATCCCGGCGAACGAGCTCCCCTATATTTTCGACAAGTTTTACAGGGTGGAGCAGTCCCGCTCTTCCCAGACCGGCGGGACAGGCCTTGGCCTTGCCATCGCGAAGAACGTGGTCGACATGCATAACGGGACCATCAGCGTGACGAGCGACCTGAACGGGACGCAGTTTATCGTGACGCTCCCGGTCCATTTCGATATCGAGAAGGAAAAATTTGAAGCGAAGGAAGGGCAGGCCAATGGCGGCAGATCTTAAGAAAAGGCTCCGCGCCGCAGCGGTGTGCATCGCGGCTGTCCTGACCGCAGTCCTCCTGCCGCTCGTGACCTGGGCCGCGTCCTCCGGACAGAGCGCGGCGCAGGACAGCGCGGCTTCCGGGCAGAACGCGGCGCAGGGGGGCATCAGCCTCTCCACGGAATACGGCTTCGCGGACAGCGCGAAGGGCGGGCGGTACCTTCCGCTGACGGTCACCGCGGACAATGCCGGCAAAGCCCCGTTCAGCGGCCAGCTTGAGGTCCTGACGCGCCAGTCGGACGACGACGTCTACGTGTACAGCTTTCCCGCGTCCGTCGGGGCGGGGGAGCGCGTGTCCAGCGAGTACGCGGTGCCCCTGAGCGCGTCCGCGGAGCAGCTTGCGCTCCGCCTCCGCGCGGAGGACGGCACCGTCGTCTCGGAGGAGAAGCTCCGCCTGAACATCAACCGGGTCACGCCGGAGCTTTTCATCGGGGCGCTGACCGACACGCCGGAGGAGCTTTCCTACCTTGACGGCGTTTCCGTCAACTACGGGCAGATGCGGTCCCGGCTTTTCATGCTGGACCCGGGGAGCTTCCCGGTGGACAGGAACCGCCTCGACATGCTCGACATGATCGTGATCTCCGGCTTTAAAATGTCGGACCTTTCCGTCGACCAGACCCGCGCGCTCATGCAGTGGATGCGCGAGGGCGGGGCCCTGGTGTTCGGCACCGGCGCCCGCGTGGACGAGACGCTGGGGCTCTTTGCCCCGGAGTTCCTGGACGACATGTACGAGCCCGCGCAGGAGACAGAGCTGAGCTTTGACGACCAGAACGCGGACCGTCCCGGCGGAAGCGGCATGACCGTCCGGCTGGTCCAGCTGTCC
>CACXDR010000248.1 GCA_902766415.1 uncultured Lachnospiraceae bacterium | reverse complement strand
CTCCGGTTTACCGCCGCCCCGATTTATGGTATGATACAAGACAGGATCCGGCGTTTGACTATGACAGGATCCGCGAAAGGACGACCAATGGAAAAAAGACGTGTCATGCTCAAGCTGTCAGGCGAAGCGCTGGCAGGAAAAGGCGGCAGAGGCTATGACGAAGAGGTCGTGCGCGGCGTCGCGCGGCAGGTAAAGGAATCGGTAGACCAGGGCGTACAGGTAGGCGTCGTCACAGGCGGCGGCAACTACTGGAGAGGGCGCACCAGCGAGGCCATCGACCGCACCAAAGCGGACCAGATCGGCATGCTCGCCACGATCATGAACTGCATCTATGTATCGGAGATCTTCCGCGCGGAAGGCATGAAGACCGTGATCCTCTCGCCCTTCATCTGCGGCACCATGACGGAGCTGTTCTCGAAGGATCTCGCGAACCGTTATTTCGGTGACGGTTATGTCGTATTCTTCGCAGGCGGGACCGGCCATCCGTACTTCTCGACGGACACCGGCATCGTCCTGAGGGCCATCGAGGTGGACGCCGACATGATCCTCCTCGCGAAGTCCATCGACGGCGTGTACAACGCGGACCCCGCGGTGGATCCGACGGCAGTCCGCTACGACCGCATCTCCATGCAGGAGGTCATCGACCAGAAGCTCGCGGTCATCGACCTGACGGCAAGTGTCATGTGCCTGGAACACCACATGCCGCTCGCGGTATTTGATCTTAACGAGGAAAACTCCATCGCGAACGCGATGCAGGGAAAAGTGAACGGCACCATCGTGACCGTGGACTGAAAAAAAGGAGAGTCAATATCATGGCAGAGATCAAGGAAGTTCTGAACGAGCTCGAAGAGAGAATGACAAAGACCATCGATTTCATGCAGGATGATTTCGCGACCATCCGCGCGGGCCGTGCGAATCCGCACGTGCTGGACCGCCTGACCGTCGACTACTACGGGTCAGCGACGCCGATCCAGCAGGTCGGCAACATTTCCGTCCCCGAAGCCAGGATGATCGTGATCCAGCCCTGGGACAAGTCCCTTTTAAAGCCCATCGAGAAGGCGATCCAGAAGTCCGACATCGGCATCAACCCGAACAACGACGGACAGGTCATCCGCCTCGTGTTCCCGGAGCTCACCGAGGAGCGCCGTAAGGAGCTCGCGAAGGATATCAAGAAGAAGGGCGAGGCCGCGAAGGTCGCTGTCCGCAATATCCGCCGCGACGGAGCGGACCAGTTCAAGAAGCTTGAGAAGGCAAGCGAGATCACCGAGGATGATCTTGACCTTGGCAACGACAAGCTCCAGAAGCTGACCGACAAGATGATCGGAAAGATCGAGAAGGCGGTCGAGGCCAAGACGAAGGAGATCATGACCGTCTGATCAGGGAAACAGAAACAGAAAAGAAGGCGGGCCGGGATGTTTTCTGGGCCCGCCTTTTCAAGGAGGAAAGCATGTCCCAAAGACTTGAAGGAAAGGTGATACCGCAGCACGTGGCGATCATTCTCGACGGGAACGGACGCTGGGCGGAGCGCAGGGGGCTGCCGCGCGCCATGGGGCACAAGGCAGGGTGCGAGACGCTGGAGCAGACCGTCCGGGACTGCGCCGCGCTCGGCATAAAATACCTTACGGTCTACGGGTTCTCGACGGAGAACTGGAAGAGGAGCGCGGAGGAAGTCGGCGCCCTCATGAACCTTTTCCGCTTTTACCTGAAGCGGCTCCTGAGGATCGCGAAGGAGGAGGGCTGCCGCGTCGTCATGGCGGGGGACAAGTCCCGCTTCGCGCCGGATATCATCGAGGCGCTGGACGTCCTGATCCGTGAGACGAAGGACTACGACAAGATGACCTTCGTGATCGCGATCAACTACGGAGGCAGGGACGAGCTGCGCCGCGGCGTGAAAAAGATCCTTGCCGAGTACGCGGAGCACCCCTTCGATATCGATGAGACCGTGACGGAGCAGTTCATCACAGGCCATCTTGACAATCCGGACGTCCCGGACCCGGACCTCCTGATCCGCACGAGCGGTGAGCTCAGGATCTCGAACTTCCTCATCTGGGAGATCGCCTACAGCGAGATCTACATCACGGACCTCCTCTGGCCGGATTTCAGCATGGAGGCGCTGGAGGACGCGATCCTCGCGTATAATACGAGAGACCGCCGGTTCGGCGGAAGAAAGGCTTCGAAATGAGCCGGCTGAAAGAGATCCTCGCAAGCAGTTCCTTCCGCCAGAGGCTGTTCAGCGGCGTGATCCTGGTCGTGCTCGCGCTTCTTGTGCTTTCGAAGGGCGGCGTGCTTCTGTTCGGAGTCCTTCTTGCCTGCTCGCTGATCGGGATCTATGAGCTCTGCCGCGTCGTGTCGGTCGAAAGGAAGCTGGCCGGCGTCCTTGCCTACCTCGGCGGGACCGGTATCTACGTGCTGCTCTGGAACGGGCTGTCGAAATACGACATGGCGCTGATGACGGGCCTCCTCCTGGTCCTTCTCGCGGATTTTGTCATCACGTATCCGAAGTACAGGACGGAACAGATCACCGTCAGCTTTTTTGCGGTGTTCTATGTGGCGGTCATGTTTTCCTATATCTACCGGGTCAGGATCATGCCGGACGGGGACGCCCTTGTCTGGCTGATCGTGCTGTCCAGCTGGGGCTGCGACACCTGCGCGTACGTGTTCGGCATGCTGTTCGGCAGGAAGCATTTCGCCCCGGTGCTGAGCCCGAAAAAGACGGTCGAGGGCGCTGTCGGCGGCTTCCTCGGCGCGGCCCTGCTGGGCTTCGTGTTCGCGTGCGTGTTTGAAGCGGACCTTAAGGAATTAAGGAATCCGCAGCTTGCCTGCGCCTTTGCCTGCGGCGTCGCGGGACTTCTTTCCATGATCGGCGACCTTGCGGCATCCGCGATCAAGCGGGACCACGAGGTGAAGGACTACGGCCGGCTCATCCCGGGACACGGCGGGATCCTCGACCGGTTCGACAGCATGCTGTTTACGGCACCGGCCATTTATTTTGCGCTTTACTTCGCGGACCGCGTCTTCTGAACGCGGAACCGTGTTTCCATGAACTGACTTCATATCACCGGAGGTTCTTTCAACATGAAAAAGATCGCGATCCTCGGTTCCACCGGTTCCATCGGGACGCAGACACTTGACATCGTCCGGGCAAACGACGACATCCGCGTAGAGGCGGTCGCGGCGGGCTCGAACATCGACCTTCTTGAAAAACAGATCCGCGAATTCCAGCCGAAGCTTGCGGCGGTCTGGGACGAGAAAAAGGCCGCCGAGCTCCGCGTGCGCGTCGCGGACACGGACACCCGCGTCGAGGCCGGCAGGGAAGGCATCATGGAGGTCAGCACCTTCCACAAGGCGCGCACCCTCGTGACGGCCATCGTCGGCATGATCGGGATCGAGCCCACCGTCGCGGCGATCCGCGCCGGGAAGGACATCGCGCTTGCCAACAAGGAAACGCTGGTCTGCGCGGGCCATATCATCATGCCGCTCGCGGAAGAGTGCGGCGTGAAGATCCTGCCGGTGGATTCGGAGCATTCCGCGATCTTCCAGTCCCTCCGGGGGAATAAGAAAAACAGGATCGCGAAGATCCTCCTCACTGCCTCAGGGGGCCCCTTCCGGAAGCTTTCCAGGGCGAAGCTTGCCCAGGTCACGCCGGAGGACGCGCTGAAGCACCCGAACTGGAACATGGGCGCGAAGGTCACCATCGACTCGTCGACCATGGTCAACAAGGGCCTCGAGGTCATGGAGGCGCACTGGCTTTTCGGCGTCCCCTACGAGGATATCCAGGTCGTGATCCAGCCGCAGAGCATCATCCACTCCATGGTGGAGTATGAGGACGGCGCGGTCATCGCGCAGCTCGGCGTGCCGGACATGAAGCTGCCCATCCAGTACGCGCTGTACTACCCGAAGCGCAGGTTCCTGGCCGGAGACCGCCTCGATTTCGCGAAGATGACGGGGATCGAGATCGACGCCCCGGACGTGAAGAAGTTCCCGGCGCTTTCCCTCGCGTACCGCGCGGGCACCACGGGCGGCAGCCTTCCGACCGTGTTCAACGCGGCGGACGAGGTTGCCGTGGCAGCGTTCTTAAAGAAGAAGATCAGGTACACCGACATCGCCCGCATCATCGGGTCTGCCATGGAGGAGCACGAGAAGCTCGGGCTCATCGCGGAGCCGTCCGTGGAGGAGATCCTTCAGATCCAGAGATCCACGGATGACTGGCTCAGGAAGAAATACAAAGTATGAACATTATCATTGCGCTGATCCTGTTCAGCCTGATCATCGTGTTCCATGAATTCGGGCACTTTACTGCCGCGCGTCTCTGCGGCGTGAAGGTGCTCGAGTTTTCCCTCGGCATGGGTCCCTGCATCTTTTCCCGCCAGGGCAAGGAGACGAAGTATTCTTTACGCCTCCTGCCCATCGGCGGCTACTGCAGCATGCTCGGGGAGGACACGGACGAGGCGGCCGGACAGGAGGGCAGTTTTTCCGACATGCCCCTTTTCAAACGGTTCGTGATCGTTTTCGCGGGACCGTTCTTTAATTTTATCCTCGCGTTCTTCTGCGCGGCGTACGTCCTTTCGCAGGCGGGCGTGGACCGTCCCGTGGTACGCACCGTCCTTGACGGCTACCCGGCCGCGGAGGCGGGGATCGAGGCGGGCGACGTCCTGACCTCCATCGACGGGAACAGGGTCGTCTTTTTCCGCGACATCAGCACGTACCTCGCCATGGCGCCCGGAAAGACGGTCGATGTTACCGTCCTCCGGGGGAGTACGCCTGCGGGAGACAGGGTCTCCCTTCCGGAACGCACCGGACAGGAGATGACCTTCCGGGTCACGCCGCTTTACAACGAGGAGCACGGCGGGTACATGCTCGGCGTCACGAGCTCCGGGCGTGCCCTCGCGGACGGTCCGGCCTCCCTTCTTTACTATTCCGTGGAGGAGGTAAGGATCAATATCACGACCACGCTGAAGGGACTCCTGCAGCTGATCCGCGGGGCGGTCTCTCCGGAATCCATTACGGGACCGGTGGGCATCGTCAGCACGATCGGCGAGACGGTCGACGAGACGAAGCAGTACGGGATCGGGGTCGTGATCCTGAATCTTGTCAACATGGCGCTGCTGCTCAGCGCGAACCTCGGTGTCATGAACCTTCTGCCGCTTCCGGCACTGGACGGCGGAAGGCTGATCATATTTATCTTTGAAGGCCTGTTCCGCCGGGAGATGGACAAGCGCGTGGAGGGGTGGATCCATTTCGCGGGTCTGATCTTCCTCCTTATGCTCATGTCCGTCGTCATGGCGAAGGACGTGATCAGGCTGTTCGGCTAAAAATCTTTAATTAAATGTCCTATAGTATCAAATTGTTTTGTTAATTACGTCCCGGAGGTTTCGAAAACATGAGTGTTTTCAAGGCTTCCGGGACTTTTGCGTTTTGATATGTCCTATAGAGCTTCTTTTATAAAAAAATAATTATGTCAACCAGTCACAGATTTGTAAAAAATGTATGGTATGATAACTGCGGGCAGGGGTGGTATGCCTACAAATAAGCAGATACATATCCTAACGTATCGATGGAATTATATGATGAAGATATCAAGCTGAACCTGATGACGCTCATCCGGACTTGTAAAGAAACAACCTAATATGAGGGGGATAAGATGGTTTGTTTGTTTCATAAATGGAAGGGCTGCGTGTGCAGTAAATGCGGGAAGTCGCGTCATGTCTGGGAAATGGCTGACGGGGATGTTTTCGAGGTGTGCAGACTGTGCGGAGCTATCCGGTTTGGAGATCAGGATGATGGGGCGCCTCTGCACTACAGGACCAGAGACAAAATGAAGCCGCAGGGGAAGCCACGTGTTTATTTCTGTTGTCATAAGAATGATTTTGTGAAGACTTTCAAGCCTGTTACGGATGAGATTCTCGGGGTCTGCAAGAACGCGGCGATATGGTTCCGTGATCCTGCGCAGCCGTATCCGCCGGGGGATTTTCTTAGCTATCTCGGGCAGATGCAGCTCTTCGTGGTTCCGGTTACATCGGATTTTCTCGACATTAATGATCCGGCAAGAACCATTGATCTGGCTTACGCGCTTGAAAACCACATTCCTGTCCTGCCGTTGATGCAGGAGGCCGGTCTGGACGGGGACTTTAACCGCATTGTTGGGGACTTGCAGTTTCTAGATAAGAGCGCGGCGTCTAATGACCCTACGTCGCTGCCTTATGAAGCAAAGCTGAAGTCGTTTCTGGATTCGGTGTCGGTGGGTGATGAACTTGCGGATAAGATCAGGGACGCTTTTGAGGCGTATATTTTCCTGAGTTACCGCAAGAAGGATCGCGCGGAGGCGCAGAAGATAATGCGCCTTATTCACAGAAGTGATTTTTGCAGGGATCTGGCGATCTGGTATGACGAGTTCCTTACGCCGGGTGAGAATTTCAATGACGAGATCGAGGCTGCGATGAAGAAGAGCAGTCTGTTCGCTATGGTGGTAACTCCGAGCCTGCTTGAGGATCCTAATTACGTGCAGACTACAGAGT
>CACXDR010000247.1 GCA_902766415.1 uncultured Lachnospiraceae bacterium | reverse complement strand
CGCTCTTCGCCGAACATCTCCTTGCCGAAGGCGGACTTGCAGAGGCCGATCAGCCCGTCGATGGAGGTGACGTCCTCCTTGATCTCCTTTAAAAGGGCCTTCGCGGCCTGCTTCTCTTCCGGCGTCCCCTCAGCCTTAAGGTAGGCCGCGCAGGCGTTCTTCGCCTCGGCGCAGCAGGACGGCGCCTTCATCATCCTGTTTACCTGTTCCCTGATCTCATTCTTCGTCATATGGATCTCCTTTCCGCGGCGGGGTCAATGAAAGCCTGCCCCGCTTTTTAAAGTTCATGGTCCTCCCCTACATAGTAAAGGCACATCATGGTCGTATCGTCAAACTGCGGGGCATCGCCCACGAACTCCGCGATGCCTTCCTTCACCTTGCTGAGGATGCCCTGCGGGGACCTGTCGTCTGCGGCATTCAGGGATTCTATCAGGCGTTCCGTACCAAACAGCGCCCCGTCCGCCCGGGTGGCTTCCGTCACGCCGTCCGTATAGACAAACACGCGGTCCCCCTTCTCAAGCTTCAGCGTGTAATCCTTATACTTCATATCCTCCATGCCGCCAAGCACGAAGCCGTGTTTGTCCTTGAAAAGCTTAAACTCGCCGTCCTGACCGCAGACCATGGGGTATTCGTGGCCCGCGTTTGCCGCGGTAAGGATGCCGGTGGAAAGCTCGAGGATGCCGATCCAGACCGTCACGAACATGCTGTCGACGTCCCGCTCGCAGATATCGTTATTCACACGGGCCAGGACCTCGGCCGGCGTCCCGCCCATCTTGAGGCGGGTGGCGAGGCGGATCTTCACGCTCATCATGAGCATGGCGGCGGGCATGCCCTTACCGGAAACGTCCGCGATCACCAGGGCAAGATGATCATCGTCCACGAGAAGGAAATCATAAAAGTCGCCGCCGACGTGGAGCGCCGGGTCCATGGACGCGCGGACCATGAACTCCGGGTGGTCCGGGAAGGTGGTCGTCGGGAGCGCCCGCTTCTGGATGTTCGCAGCCATATTGAGCTCCGCGCTGAGGCGCTCCTGGTCGGCCGCGATCATGGTCATGTGCTCAATGTAGCGCTCGATCTCCTCCTCCATCCAGTCGATGGAGTCCGCAAGCGTGCCGATCTCGTTTTTCGTTTTGATCGCATTCCCGAGCTTATCCTCCGTCGGCGTGCCTTCCTTCGCGAAGCGGGCTGCCTCGCGGGTGATCTTCTGCAGCGGGGCGACCACGCCGTTGTGGAGTGAGTACGAATAAAGAAGGATCGTCACGAGGATGAGAAACGCTGTCGCGGAAAACACGAAGCGCACGTACGCAAGCCGCGTCTCGCGGAGGCCCGTGATCGGCTTCTGCGAGCTCAGGACCCAGCGCGTCACGCCGTTCGTATCCTTTACCGGCACCATCATGGTAATGTGCGGGTGCTTGACGTCCGGGCCGTCCCGGATCACGACCTGCCGCTCCGCGCCCCCTTCGTAAAGCATCCGGTAGGCGTCCTTGTAGGGTCCGTCCGGAAGGTCATAGGTGTGCTTGAATTCGTACGGCGTAACGTTATTATATCCGGCGCCCATCACGTCGATCAGGAAGACTTCCTTCGAATACTCCGGCGGGTTCAGCTCCGTGACGCTCATGTAGAGGAATTCCTGCAGATCGCAGTACTTCTGGAAATACTGCGTGATCGCCTTGTAGGAGTAGTTTTCATTCTCCGACTCGGAGAGCCGCTCCATCGCCGCGGGATTCAGGAAGCTGGTGGCCGTTACCGCGTCCTTGTACAGCGTGTCATCATACTGGGCCTCAAGCACCTTCGTGAACTCCTTGTAGCCGATCGCGGCGACCGTGGTGCCGAGGATCAGAAGCGCCGCGACGATACCCGCAACAATATGGAAGTTCAGGCTGTGGACCATCCTGCTGAAAAAATTCTTTTCTTTCTCTCTTTCCATTGTTCTCCGTTCATGATCCCTGCGCTGTATTTGATCTTTATGCGCAGAATATATGAGTATATTATACTCTTTCCGGCTTGAAAATGAAAACGGTAACTTG
>CACXDR010000246.1 GCA_902766415.1 uncultured Lachnospiraceae bacterium | reverse complement strand
GTGATGTAGACCTTCAGCTCCGGCAGGACCTCCTCCATCGCCTCGTAGAACATGCGCTGCTTCGTGATGAGCGGGTACTTCTCGTATTCCGCGTACATCTGGCTGAACCTCTCTGCCTGGCCCTGCGCCTCGTTGACGCGCGCCTGCTTCACCGCCTCAGCGCTCTGGATGATCTGGTCGCAGGCAGCCTCCGCCTGCGGGATCTTCTCGTTCCTGTCCTTGTTCGCATTGTTGACCGCCGTCTCCTTGCCCTGCTTCGCGTTCTCGACGTTCTTGAACGCGGAAAGGACCTCGTCCGTGGGCGGGAACGCGTCCTGGATCGTGATGTTCACGACGGAGAGGCCGATGTCCTCCGCGATCATGCGGTTCGTCAGCTTCTCCTTGATCTCCGACTGGATGACCGCCTTGCCGGTCGTGATGACATCGTCCACGTTGTATATGCCGACGGTGTCGCGGATGTAGGACTGCGCGAGCATCTTGAGCGTGCCCTCCGGGTCCTGCGACGCGAACAGGTACTTGACCGGGTCGCTGACCATGTACTCAAGATAAAAATCCGTGTTGACGAAATTGAAGTCCTTCGTGATCATGATGGACTCCTCGGGGATCGTGATGTCCGTGTCCTCCACGTACCCGATCGGCATTCCCTGGATGACCTTCGAGACCTCATAGACCCGCTGCACGAACGGCAGCTTGAAGTGGAGTCCTGCCTGCGACACGGCCTGCGGGTTGCCGAAGGTGGTCAGCACCGCGTAGTTGTCCTCGTCGAGGACGTACCAGCAGCCGTTCGCGACCCAGAGGAGGAGTCCCGCGAGGAGGATGATCCCGAACCGTGAAAAATCCTTCAGCGAGATCTGCCTTCTGTTTCTTCCGGGGTCGATGTTGGTGGTGTCCATGCCCTCGTGCGGGTCCTTCTTCCCCCGCCGGAACATGGACGGGTCAAAATCAAAACGAAAGCCTGCCATTTACTCTCCTTTCCTCCGGATCCGGATACCGTTGACAGTAACATTGTCCGTTACGGGGATGAGGAAATATTCCACCCCGTCGATCATCCGCGTTTCCACGAGCTCCGCCGACTCCGCGGCCACGTCCAGGCTGATGCTGTCGGACCGGATGCGGATCTTCTTCGGCTCGGCGATATTCTCCGCGAGGATCGGGGCATCGTCCTCCCCCGCAAGCTCGTCGTAGGCCTTGTCGAGACGTCCGACCGCCTCGTCGTCCGCGCCGTTGTCATAAAGGATCGCGCGGAGGCTGCCCTTCGTGATCTCCACAGGCTCCGGCTCGTCCTTCCCCTCCTCGACCAGGCGGTTCACCGCCTCGTTCACGTTCTTCACGTTTTCGTAGTCGCAGTTCTCGCCGAGCGCGATCTCGATGACCTCCCGGAACACGTTCTGCTCCTCCGACCGCGCGCGCGGGAGCGGGCAGCCAAGCAGCTCCTCCGCGAGCTCCTCATGCCGGTTCTCCTCATTCCTCGCGTACCAGAGGGCCGCGTGGATGTCCGTGTTCCGGTCGTTGAAGGCGGGATACAGGAAGCCCGTGTCGGGCTTCTGCACGCCCCAGTCCTCCGTTCTGTTCACGAACGCCCTTTCCTCCGCGTCGTAGCAGAGCCCGTCGCGGAGAAGCGTCACCGGGCAGACGGAGAGCTGGAGGAACTCATAGACGTCCTGCGACGCGTCCTCCATGAAGACGCCGTCGGCGCCGCGCCCCGGGATGTCGTAGACCCCGTGCACCAGGAGGATGAGGTACTTTTCCGACGTCTTGTAGCGGGCGATGATCCTGTCGAAAAAGCGGTCCACGAGCTCCCGGTCCTTAAGCCCGCTCTTTAAAAGGCGGTACAGCTCCGGCTGGCGGCCGCCCTCCTTTTCCTCCGAAAGCGGGAATTCGATATTGTGGAGCGTCTTCCCGAGCCTTCCGGAAAGCGCCTTCCGGAAGATGTCGCAGTACTTGAACTGGTCCTCGTCCGGGAGCACCTGGAGGAGCCCCGCGATATCCGCGATGTGTTCCTTCTGTTCATTTACATAGCAGCCGCACATCCTGTCGATGCGGCAGTCGTCCTTTGAAAAAAGCTTTCTAACTTCGATGATGCCTTTCTTATCCATAATGGCCTTTATTCCTGTCTCTTTTTTATGTCATGTCCGGCCCTGCCGGTCCCAGAAAATTATACCATAAAAAGGCCTGTCCCAAAGAGAGACAGGCCTTAAGCTTCTGTTGAGTTTTTATGAATGGTTTTTATGGATCCTTTCAGGAAAGGACGCCCGCCATAAGGAGCGCCGCCTTCGTTTTTTCGTACGCCAGGGGGATGTTCTCGTGGACGTCCATTCCCTGGATCCCCGGGTCGAACACCTCGACGGATACGATGTCGTCGTACCCGATCGCTTTCAAGTTCTTTAACATGTCCGTGATAGGCGCCGCGCCGTCGCCCGGCCACCAGCACCTCGCGCGCTCCACGGTAAACGGCTCGCAGGCGGGGCAGTCGCTCACATGGACCGTAAAGATCTGGTCGCCGCGCGCCAGAAGGATGTCCTCCGGCTTCGAGCCGCCGGCATAGTGGTGCCAGGTGTCCGGAAGGAGCCCGACATTGTCCATATTGACCATGTTGACGATATCCAGCGCCTGCCGGAACGTCTTCACGCTGTTTTTCGGGACGCCCATGTATTCCAGGGCGAGCCGCATGTCATAGGCGCGGGCGATGCCGCCGAGCACGGACAGCGACTCCGCCGTCTCCTTCGCGATCTCGCCGGCATCGTCCGTCGGGACGCTGAACGACGCGATGACCTCAAGGTCGCGGCAGCCTACATACTGCCCGGCGTAGCACAGAAAGCTGCAGAGGTCCCGGATGTCTGCCCTGCTCTGTCCCCGGCGGAAGCTGAACCCGGCGAGGGCGTTGATGCAGACCGGCCGGATCCCGTTGTCCTCAAGGAGCGACTTCAGTTCCCCGAGCTTATGGCCTTCGTTCAGGAACCGCATCAGCTTTTCCTTCCGGATCTCCATATACCGGAAGCCGTATTTCGCGGCGTTTACGATATCCGTCTCCAGGGTGCCGTTGACCATGACGGTCGCTTCGTTAAAACAGGGGAACATCGCGCACCTCCTTAAGGGGCTTTTCTTTCATTTT
>CACXDR010000245.1 GCA_902766415.1 uncultured Lachnospiraceae bacterium | reverse complement strand
TGACGCGGAGTTCCGCGGCGGCGTCCCTGAGGGGAGCATGACGCAGTTCCGCGAGATCACGCGTACCTTCCCGGAGGAGCCGTCCTTCAACTATACAGGAGGCGAGCAGACCGTCTATACCATGAAGGACGGGAAGGCAGAGGGAAAGGCAGTCACCGGATCCTTCAGCTTCCACGAGGGAAGCTTCCTCCCGGACGGCAGGGAGGTGACGCATGTTTTCAGCGCGGGCGTTCCCGTGCCGTTCCCCGTACAGGCGAAGGACGGCGAGCACATGGTGACGGAGCTTACCAGGAACGAGATCGGCGAGGAGAGCTACGAGACGGAGGACTGCGGACACAGGTGCATTTACAGACCCTGAAAAAAAGAGTAAGATGTAACCCGGAAAAGTTATCATTTTCCATATCGGGACGGAGGCCCCGGACCGGGGCCTTCCGAAGTATTTTAAAGGCGGCGGATGCCGCAGGGGGTAAGGTAATGAACAGAAAAGTACTTGGATTTATCGCGGCGGCGCTTGCTGCCGTATCGGTCGCGGCCTGCGGAGGGAAACCCGCCGCGCCGGAGACCACGAAGGCGCCTGAGACGACCGCCTCGCCGGAAACGACTGCCGCGCCGGAGACCACGAAGGCACCGGAGACGACCGCCGCGCCGGAGACGACTGCCGCGGAGGAGACCACGGAGGCCGCCGGAGAGGAGAGCTATACGCTCCGCGTCGGCGCGCTGAAGGGACCGACCACCATGGGCCTTGTGAACCTGATGAAGGCTTCCGGGAACGGGGAGGCGAAGGGCGCCTATGAGTTCAAGGTCGAGGCACAGCCCGACATGCTGCTCGCGCCGATGGCCTCCGGGGACATGGACATCGCCCTCATCCCTGCGAACGTCGCTTCCGTCCTCTACAATAAGACGGAAGGGAAAGTCTCCGTGATCGACATAAACACGCTCGGCGTGCTCTACTGCGTGACCGGCGACGAGAGCATCAAGTCCGTCGGCGACCTCGCAGGCAGGACCGTCATCACGACCGGCCAGGGCGCGACGCCGGAATACGCCATGAACTACCTGCTTGAAAAGTACGAGGTGGAGGACTGCAAGCTCGAATTCAAGTCCGAGGCGACGGAGATCGCGGCGGTGCTTAAGGAGGATCCCTCTAAGGTCGCGGTACTTCCGCAGCCCTTCGCGACGGCGGCCATGCTCCAGAACCAGGAGCTGAAGGAGGCGTTCTCCCTGTCGGACGAGTGGATGGCGCTTGACGATGGTTCCATGCTGATCACGGGCGTCACGGTGGTCAGGAACGAGGTCCTTGAGGAGCACAGGGACGCAGTCCTTACCTTCTTAAGGGAGCACGCGGCCAGCGTCCAGAAGGCCGCGGACGATGTCCCCGGCACCGCCGCCCTTGTCGCGGAGTACGGGATCATCGAGAAGGCGCCGGTCGCCGAGAAGGCCCTGCCGAAGTGCAATATCGTCTGCATCAGCGGCGAGGACCTGAAGTACGCGCTTTCCGGCTACCTTAAGACGCTGTTCGACCAGAACCCGAAGGCTGTCGGCGGCGCGCTTCCGGAAGACGGCTTCTACTTCAGCGCCGAGTGATGAAACGCGTTCTGCCTGCCGCGGCGTTCTGGCTTCTTGTCTGGCAGCTCGCGGCCATGGCAGTGTCGAACACGATCCTGCTCGTCGGGCCGCTCGAGACGGCGGCGGCGCTGCTCCGCATGGCGGGGACCGCGGAGTTCTGGGCCTCGGTCGCGGGGTCCATGCTCCGGATCGTCGGCGGCCTCCTTGCAGGGACAGCCGCCGGGATCCTGCTTGCGTCCGTCTCCTTCGCCTCGCCGCGCGCGGAGCTGGTCCTGAGTCCCTTCGTCGCGGTCATGAAGGCGGTGCCGGTGGCAAGCTTCGTGATCCTGATCCTCATCTGGGCGGGGAACGGGATGCTTTCGTTCTTTGTTACTTCCATGGTCGTGTTTCCCGTGCTCTACGTGAATACGCTGAACGGGTTAAGGAGCACGGACACAAAGCTTCTTGAGGTCGCGCGCGTGTTCCGCATGCGCCCCTCCGCGCGGGTGCGGTATCTATACCTTCCGCAGCTTGTCCCCTTCCTTAAGGCCGGCCTCGCCCTCGCGGCGGGGATGAGCTTCAAGAGCGGCGTGGCGGCGGAGGTCATCGGGCAGCCGCTCCTCTCGATCGGGAACGGCCTGTACCGGGCGAAGATCTGGCTCGAGACCGCGGACGTGTTTGCGTGGACGGCCGTCGTGATCTTTATTTCGTGGCTGATCGAGCGGCTCATCCTCAGGGCAGTCGGCGGAGGGAAGGCGCAGGCCCCCGGAACGCAGACGGGGCCGGGCGGAATGCACGCCGGACCTGACAGATCACATGCGGGACCGGGCGGAACGCATACCGGGCCGGAAGGAACGTACCCCGGACCGGAAAGCGGAAAGGAGGCGCCATGATCCTTCTGGAACAGGTCTCCAAGTCCTACGGCGGTCTGCAGGTCCTTTCCGGTGTGAGCCTCAGCGCGGAGCCCGGCGGTAGGGTCCTTGTCACAGGACGCTCGGGCGCGGGCAAGACTACGCTTT
>CACXDR010000244.1 GCA_902766415.1 uncultured Lachnospiraceae bacterium | reverse complement strand
GCGGACCGGGTGTGGATGCTTGAAAACGCGGTGTACGCGATCCTCTCCCCGGAGGGCTTCGCCTCGGTGCTCTGGAAGGACGCGAAGCGGGCGGCGGAGGCCGCGGAGCTGATGAAGCTCACCGCGGAGGACCTTAAGGAGGCCGGCATGATCGACGGGATCCTGCCGGAGGGAGAAGCGCTTTACCCCGCGGCGGAGGAGATGCTCGCGAGGGAGCTTAAGAGGCTCTCCGGAACCAGTATAAGGGCGCTGCTTTCGCAGAGATACGCACGGTACGCTTCGTTCGGGGCGTAAACAAGCGGGGCGGCTTCAGGAACAGGACAAAGAGAGGTAATGCGGTTGGACAGAAAGGGACTGCGGATCGTCTCCACCGGGAGGGCGCTTCCTAAGAAAAGGGTGACAAATGCAGAGCTTGCGGAGACGGTCGATACAGACGATGAATGGATCCGGGAGCGGAGCGGCATCAGGAGCAGGTACCGGTGCGTAAAGCCGGAGGAAGGCTGTGTCTCGCTGGCCGCGGAGGCAGGGAGAAAGGCGCTGGAGCGCGGCGGGATCTCCCCGGAGGAGGTAGGAGCCGTGATCGTGGCGACATCGACCGCGGACTGCCAGTTTCCTTCGGCGGCGGCCATGGTGCAGAAGGCGCTCGGCATCGCGGAGGAGACGACGGCCTTCGATCTTTCCGCTGCCTGCTCCGGATTCATGCTGGGACTGTCGGTGTCCCTGGGACTGCTTCTGACGATGAAGAAGCCTTACGTGCTCCTGATCGGCAGCGAGGAGCTTTCCAGGATCCTGGACTACGGCGACCGCTCGAGCTGCATCCTTTTCGGGGACGGAGCGGGCGCGGCGGTGCTGGCGCTTTCGGACAGCGTGTTCATCCAGAAAAGCTGGACCCGCGGCAGGAAGGAAGTGCTTTACATGGAGGGCGCCGGCTCCGCGTCCGCGCGGCTTAAGATGGACGGCCGGGAGGTGTTCCGCTTCGCCGTCACCGAGGTGGGCGCGGCCATGGAGGAAGTGCTTGCCGCGGCAGGGAAGACCATGGAGGACACGGACCTCGTGGTATGCCACCAGGCCAACGAGCGCATCATCCGCCATATCCGGAAAAAGTATCCGGGACAGGAAGAAAAGTTTTTTGTGAACATCGGGGAGTACGGGAACACGTCTGCGGCCAGCATTCCTATCGCGCTGGACGAGCTCATGGAGCAGGGAAGGCTGAAGGCCGGCACGCGGCTCCTTCTTGCCGGGTTCGGCGCCGGGCTCACCTGGAGCGCGGTGTACATGGAGCTGTGACGCCGGCAGGGCCGGAAAGAGGAGACATATGAAGAGATTGGATGAGCTGCTGGGGATCCGCTATCCGCTGATCCAGGGCGGCATGGCAAATATCGCGGTGGCGGAATTCGCCGCGGCAGTGAGCAGGGCGGGCGCGCTTGGCCTGATCGGCGCCGGCGGGATGAACGCGGAAACGCTCCGGGAGCAGATCCGGAAATGCAGGAGCCTCACGGACCGGCCCTTCGGCGTGAACCTGATGCTGATGCATCCGGAGGCGAAGGCCATGGCGGAGGTGATCGCCGAGGAGGGCGTGAAGATCGTCACCACCGGCGCGGGCGATCCTTCCGTTTATCTTCCCATGTGGAAGGAGCGCGGCATCAGGGTGATCCCGGTCGTTTCCGGGACCACGTTCGCGCGGAAAATGGAGCGGAGCGGCGTCGACGCCGTCATTGCCGAGGGAACGGAAAGCGGCGGCCATGTGGGCGAGATGACCACCATGACCCTGGTGCCGCAGGTGGCGGACGCGGTCTCCATCCCGGTGATCGCCGCCGGAGGGATCGCCGACGGCCGGCAGCTGGCAGCCGCCTTCGCGCTGGGCGCGTCGGGCGTGCAGGTAGGCACCTGCCTTCTGGCGGCGGAGGAGTGCCCCATCCATGAAAATTACAAGCAGGCAGTGCTGAAGGCGAAGGACAACGACACCATCGTGACAGGGCGCATCAGCGGCACGCCGGTGCGGATCCTGAAGAACCCCATGGCCCGCGAGTACGTGAAGCGGGAGAGAGCCGGCGCGGACAGGATGGAGCTTGAGAGATTCACGCTCGGGTCGCTCAGGAGGGCGGTCTTCGACGGAGATGTGAAGAACGGGTCGCTGATGGCCGGGCAGGCCGCGGGACAGGTGAAGGAGATCCGTCCCGTGGAAGAGATCATCCGGAGCATGTTCAGGGAGTATGAGGAGGCCGTACGGAAGCTGCCGGAAAGCGTTTCCGGCAGGCCCTCCGGGGAGACGCGATGAATACAGTGTTTTTATACGCCGGGCAGGGAAGCCAGAGGCCCGGCATGGGACTTGACCTTTATGAGCAGTACCCCGCGTACCGCGCGCTTGCGGAGTCGGCGGACCCGGGCTTTGACCACCTGAAGCTTATGCATGAAGGCCCGGAGGAGCTTCTTTCAAGAACTGAGTACACGCAGCTCTGCATGGGCGTGTTCCAGGCGGGCGTGACCCGGCTCCTTATGGAGGAGGGCATCCGGCCTGCCGCGGCCTGCGGCTTAAGCCTCGGGGAGTACGGGGCGCTGCTGGCGGCGGGCGTGTTTACGGATACGGAGTATCTTGAGCTTCTAAGGTTCCGCGGAGAGGCGATGGCGAAGGCGGCAGAGGGGCTTCACTGCCTGATGAGCGCGGTGCTTGGGGCGGACTATGAGACGGTGCGGGACGCCTGCACCGAGGCGCAGGCCCGGACGAAGGATGGGCGCGTCGCGGTCGCGAACTGCAACTGCCCGGGCCAGTACGTCATCTGCGGGGACGAGGAGGCTGTGGCAGCCGCGGAGACGCTGCTCCGGGAGAAGGGGGCGCGCCGTTTCGTGCGCCTTAAGGTCAGCGGTCCCTTCCATACCTGGTACATGGC
>CACXDR010000243.1 GCA_902766415.1 uncultured Lachnospiraceae bacterium | reverse complement strand
TCCGTCTTGGTGATCACGCCGATCACCGGCTTCCCTCCGAACATGGAGTTCATGCGCGGGGAGAACACCGCCTGCTCCTCGTTCGCCGCGAGCAGGAGGAAGATGATATCCGCCTCCACCGCCGTCACGATCAGGGCGCTGTAGAACTGCTTCTGCTCAAGATACTCTCCCGGCGTATCCAGGATATCGCTGCCCAGGACCTCAACGGCCTGGGTCTTCTTGTACTTCACTTCCTGCCCGAGAAGGCGCTGCGAGAGCGTGGTCTTCCCGCAGCCGATCTTCCCGATCATCATGACCTTCTTCATGCGCGCCGCCTCACGATTTCGTCACCTCGGTGAGCGCGAAGCGGAGCGTCTCCCCGAGCACGCGGAGCGCGCCGCGCAGGCCGGCATCGACCGCGCTGACGTCCCCGCAGATCACGAGAGAGCCGGAAAAGCGGTCCACGAACACGATCTCCACGTCTGCCGCCTTCGTCGCGGCGTCCGCGCCGATGATCGCTGCCTCGCTCGGCGTGATCGTCATGATGCCAAGCGCGCCGCGCGTCTTCGAGATGACGCCCAGCTTCTTATAGAGATCGTCGTCCGGGTTCGCGATGAGATGCGCCATCGTCACCTGCTTGCCGGGCACGAATTCCTGTATGATGCGCTGCTTGGACTCAAACGGACTGTCTGCCATATCTGCCTCTCCCTGCCTGTCTTTTTTCCTGCCGCCGGGGCGTTCCCCGCGCGGCCCTTCCTTCGTTACTTCAGCGAGTCAAAAAGCTCCGGCGTGGGGCTCGGGATCACGACGCTCGTGACCGCAAGGCCCTTCTCCGTGCCTTCCGCCATGCCGGCAGCGACCGACTCCCTGACCGCCGCGACCTCGCCTGTGACGATCGCGTAGCTCTTTCCGCCGATCCCGATCCCCAGGCGCACGTCCATCAGCGTGACGTCGGCCGCCTTGACCGCCGCGTCGGCCGCGTAGACTGCCGCCGTGATGCTGAAGAATTCCATGACGCCGACCGCGTTCCTTCCGTCCACGACACTCGCGAGGTTGATCGCCTCGATGACCTGCGGGTGGATGCGGGGGATCACGACGGAATCCACGAGGTGGGACCCTGTCACGGCTTCACCCGCGGAGAGGGACGCCCTGACCGCCGCGACCTCGCCGTAGAACAGGACCGTATACTTACCGGGGCATACCGGCTTCGCGAAAAGGAGCGTGACCTCCGCCGCCTTCAGGATCGCATCGGCCGCCTCTATGCCCTTCGCAATGCTGTTGCTTTCAAGAATCCCGATCGATTCCATCTGTTAACGTGCCCCCTTTCCCTGCCGGTCCGCCGTGATGGTGACCGACTGCTCCGTGACCCGGATCGTTCCGGAGATCGAGGCGTGCAGCGTGCTGCCAAGCGCCTTCTCCGGGACCTCCGCGATGACCTGTCCCCAGTCTACATGATCGCCCGTCTTCACGCAGGGAACGCTGTCCTTCCCGATGCCCTGGCGGAGGGAAAGCGTGACGGACGATGCCTCCTCCGGCTTAAGGACCTTAAGTCCTCCGACCTTCAGCCCTTCGTATTTCGCGACGCCTGCGCGCGCCGCGACGCGGTGGGTCGGCGCCCTCCGCGCCTCCCTCTCCGGGAGCGCCTCCCAGGACTTCTCCGGCGCCTTGTTCCGGATGCCCGCCTTCCCGAGCTCGCGCTTTAAGAGCGCGTTCACCCGGCGCGGCTGGAGTCCCATGGGACATGCGTAGACCTCGCAGATCCCGCACTCGCAGCAGAAGGACGCGTTCCGGATATCCCGGTCGTCAAGAAGCGCGGCGATATCCGTGCAGGTCCCCATCTTCCGCATGATGCGGTGCGGCTCGATCGGGTGCCCGAGAAGGTTCCTGGGGCAGAGCTGCGTGCAGAAGCTGCACTGGATGCACGCGGACTTCGCACGGTTCAGCATGTGCTGCACCGGCACCTTCGCGCGTGTGGCGATCGCGTTCTCCGGCGGCAGCACGATGAGTCCGGACATGGTCTTCGTCACGAACGCGGCCTCCGCCTCCTCCTTCGTCATGAGCTTTCCCATCATGGGGCCGCCGTTCACGACGACATAATCCCTTAGGAGGGTCCCGCCTGCCATCCGGATGCACTCGCTGACCGGCGTGCCGAGCGGCACGCGGAGGACGGAGGGCTCCCGGACCTCGCCGGTGACCGTCAGGTATTTCTGGGTGAACGCGTGCCCGTGCAGCGCGTTGTAGATGCAGTAGACGGTCGCGACGTTCGACACCACACAGCCTGCCGCCATGGGGATGCCTCCCGGCGGGACCACCCGCCCGGTCACCTCATAGACCATGGTGACCTCGTCGCCCGCGGGGAAGAAGCTGGGCATAAGGTGGAGCTCCACCTTCGCGCCGGCCTTCCGGATGGCGGCCGTAAGCGCCGCGATCTCCTCCCTGTAGGTCTCCTTCAGGGCGATGGTAAAGCGCTTCGCCCCGGTCTCGCTGAGAAGGTACTCCGCGGCCTCGATGAGCGCGTCCGCCTTCTCCCGCATAAGATAGTGGTCCGTCATGAGGAGCGGCTCGCATTCCGCGCCGTTCACGATGATCCACTCGATATTCTCCGCGTTGTATTTTACATGCGTCGGGAAGCCTGCGCCCCCGCAGCCGACGATCCCGGCCTTCAGAAGAAGCTCTGTAAGACGCATTTACTCCTCCTTATCCGTGATCTCAAGGGAGTCGATGATGCCGACGATCGCTGCGTCGATCGGGAGGTCGTCCGACCCGATCGCGCGGCGCGCGGTACTTCCCTGTACCACAAGCACCTGTTCCCCGATGCCCGCCCCGACAGAATCGGCGGCAACGAAGACAGACTCATTTTTCTGGTTCAGCTTTTCTTCCCGGACGATCATCAGCTTCTTGCCCTCAAGGGCTTCTTCCTTCTTGGTCGCCCAGACGTGTCCGATCACACGGCAGATCAGCATGACTGTCTACCTCCTTACCTTCACTCTCATTTTCGGGACGCGGCCCGCCGTAATGCCCTTCCCGCGCGTTTTCAGGCAAACCCGACCTCAAGCCCCGCGTGCAGGAACACGTCCTTCGCGGAGGGCGTAAGGATCACGCCCGCCGGCAGAATGATGCTGCCGGACCTTCCGGCGGCAAGCCGCAGCGCGGTCTCCTCCGTGATCAGCTTAAGCTCCGGGTCGATCTCTGTGACCTCCGCCTGCTTCCGGCCGTCCCCGGACGCGCCGGCACCCTTTCCGGGATCCTCCCAGCTGCAGAGGCCGGATTCCAGGGACATGCAGTCCCTTTCGCCTGTCCTGCAGGTGCCGCCCGCGCGCATATACGCGGTCGCGCTGCCGGAAAGGCAGCACGCGTTCGCCTCGTCGCTGTCGATGTGC
>CACXDR010000242.1 GCA_902766415.1 uncultured Lachnospiraceae bacterium | reverse complement strand
GCTCGAAGGGATCCTCGCGCCGCAGTACAAGGTCCTCCCGGCAGCCAGGATCGAGCAGTTCCCGCCGGAAGGCCGCACGATCGGCGACCTCTTCGGCGAGGATGCCTTCGCGGATGTTTCGATCACCTACCACGTGCATCCGGCCGAGTGGGATCCGGCGACCCTCATGTACGACGGCTTCACCGTTACAGTGCTCGACGCGCCTCTCACGGTCGACAATATCCCGAGCGGCTTCGAGGGCGAAAACCTTGAGATCTACGGCATGGAGCCGGAGCTTTACCGCACGGCGGACGGCATCTATTATCTCTACATGTACTGCTCAGGCGCGGAAATGGGGGATGATGTCGAGATCGTCAGTCTGAACGACCCGAAGCGCGGCCTCTCCTGGGTCGGGCGGCTCCCCGGCGTCTACCGCGGATATGAGACGGTACCGTACGACCGTATCGGCGCTGTCCCCCTGGACGATGAGCGCCCTGAATGCTTTTTACAGATCATTAACTCTGATCCGGACCGCTTCCGCCTGTTCGAACGGAGCGATGCTTTCGGGACCGGAAGCGTCTACAAGACCTACCGCGTCGGCAAGGACGGCATGCCGGAGAGCGGGGACGATGTCTTCTACTGCCCGATCGACTGGAGCACGAACGTCCCGGTCTCGAAACAGGAAATGATGTTTGAAGGCGTGGATCCCGCCACCGGCCAGCCGAACGGCAAGCGCGTGCGCGTACCCGCCGGGACCTCCTTCACGAAGATCCGCACCGACAAAGAGACCTTCGTCGACTGCTTCATCGGCGGCGACCTGTCGAACCAGGTACGCCTCCGCCTCAACATGAACGAGTGGCCCTTCACCGTGAACGGCATCCCCGAAGACGACGCCTTCGACGACGTCATGTACGCAGGATGACCGACCCGGAGGGGCGGGGTTCGGATTTTCGGATTTCGGACTTTTAAAGCCTGCAGGCAGAAATGCCTGCAGGCTTTTTTGTGCTCTTCTCCTTTTTAGTACCCTATGGCTTGCTGACCCCTCCCCAGTACGGAATCGCCCCACAGCAGCAGCTCCGCTCTTCCCCGCCAACATAAAACAGCTGTTTACCCAGACAGATCAAGGGTAAACAGCTGTTTTCACCAACGCGTTTTGTCCGGCCTCGCAGGCCCTTACACGTTCTCGTCCTTCCCGAGCCGCAGATAAACCGTAAGCATCATGGTCGTGAAGCTTGCGGTGCCGCCGACCACATTGGAGACCGGCTCCGCCATATAGACGCCCCGCACCCCGAGCCCCGCGATGTGCGGAAGAAGGAGCGTCAGAGGCACCACCAGGATCACCTTGCGGAACAGGGAGAAAAAGATGGCGCGCCGCTTCTTCCCGAGCGACTTGAACGTATTCTGCGCGACCGTCTGGAACGACTGGAACACGAACGCGAAGAAATAAATGTGGAGCCCGGGCACCGCCGCCGCGATCAGCTCCGGGTCGGAGGTGAAGATCCGGATAAACGCCTGCGGGAACCGGAGGATCAGCGCCCACAGAAGAAGCGAGTAGGCGACGCACATCAGCAGCACGTCGCGGATGAACGACTTCAGCCGCGTAAAATCACGCGCGCCGTAGGAAAAGCTCTCCGCCGGCCCCGCGCCGTTCGCGAAAGCCAGGATCGGAACGTCCACGATCGACCGGACCGACGAAATGATCGTGTAGACCGACACCGCCAGATCGCCGCCGAAGGACGCAAGCGTCGAGTTACACACGATCGCCACCAGACTGTTCGTGAAGGTCATGATGAAATTGACGGTCCCCAGACTCGTCATCTCCCCGACCAGCGGGAGGTCCAGGCGGTTCAGCGGAACAAGCTTCAGCCGGAGCTCCGTCGCCTGGCTCTTTAAAAAGCGCACGGCGAACGCCGCGGACAGGAACTGCGAGATCACGGTCGCCACCGCCGCGCCTCGGATCCCGAGCCCCAGCCCGAAGATCAGGACCGGATCGAGGACGATGTTGGACGCCGCGCCGATAAAGACGGTCAGCATTCCCGTCTGCGCGAAGCCCTGCGCGTTGATGTAGGGGGTAAGTCCCGTGGAAAGCATGAACGGGATGGTCCCGATGAGATAAATGCGGAGATAATCCATCGCGAAAGGCAGTGTCTTCTCCGAAGCGCCGAGCGCCCTGAGGACCGGCTCCATCGTCAGGTAGCCCAGAAGGCACAGGACCACGCCCAGAAGAAGAAGGATAGAGTTCGCCGAATTCATGATGAATTCCGCGCGCTCCCTGTCTCCGCGCCCGCGCGCCATTGCGCAGAGCGGCGCGCCGCCGAACCCGTAAAGGTTCGCGAAAGCCATGATCATCAGGATCACCGGAAAACAGAGGCCGATGCCGCCGAGTGCCAGTGTCCCGACCTCCGGGATGCGTCCGATGTACATCCTGTCAACGATGCTGTAGAGCAGGCTCAGGACCTGCGCCACCAGCATAGGAACGCCGGCCTGAAGGACCACGCTGACGGGACTTCCGCTTTCAAAATCGATTTGTTTCTGTTTCATATATCCGGTCTCTCTGTATCTGTTCTTCCTGTATCCTGCCTTCTCTGTCTGTCCGTTCTCTGCCTAGCCGTTCTCTGCTCAGTCATTTTCCGCCTGACCATCCCCTGCCCGGCCGCTTTCTGCTCAAGCCGTTCTCTGCCAGGTCATCTTCCGCCCAGCCGTTCTCTGCCCAGCCGTTCTCTGCTTCAGTTCACGGTATAGCAGTCATAGCGGATATTCCTGCAGATGATCGAATGCCCGGCCTTCTTCCCCGCGAGGAAGGGTCCCTTCACCGGCCTCTTCACGACGATCCTTCTCGGGCCTGCCTGCACGGCCGCCTCCATAAGCTCCGCCTCTTCGCTGCAGGGAGCCTCAAGCGTTTTGAAAAGCTGGAGCTTCTTTGTGCTGACGCCGGACTTCTGCTTTTCCGGGAACATCGGGTCAAGGTAGATGACG
>CACXDR010000241.1 GCA_902766415.1 uncultured Lachnospiraceae bacterium | reverse complement strand
GCAAGCTGGTCGAGGTGCGCGGCCTTCAGGGCCAGGAGCTCCTCACGCGGGAGGCTCATTTCTTTTCCTCCGCGGAGGCAGTGCTTTCCGCCTTTTCCGCATTCTCTTCAATATCAAACATTTCCGGCGGCCCGTAGACGTCCTCGTTCATATTTGCCTCCGGATCGAAGGCAGGGTCCGTCTTCGGGAGCACGGGCTCCGGCCCGTTCAGGGCCCTGCCGTTTTCAAACCATTCCGGCGGCCCGTAGACACATACCGGGACGTTATCCTCCGGCACAAAATCCGTGGGAGGCACGGCCGGCGTCTCCCCCTGCTCTCCCGCGGTTTCCGTCTCAAAGTATTCCGGCGGCCCGTAGACGACCTCCGGGATATTCTCCTCCGGCTCAAAATCTTCCGGCGGCCCGTAGACGACTTCCGGGACATTCTCCTCCGGCGCGAAATCCGTGGCGGACGGAGCCGGCGTTTCCTTCTGCTCTCCCGTGGTCTCCTTATTAAAATATTCCGGCGGTCCGTAGACGGTCACCGGCCGGTTTTTGCAGGCTGAAAACTGTAAGGCTGCAGCGGCGACAGCGGCGCCGAACGCAAGCTTCTTCAGCGGTTTTTTCATGGCTGGTCTCCTGTTTGCTGCTTAAGTTAAGGAGGTACATTTATATTGTAGCATATGAAAGATTCCGGACAACCGGAATCTTTTTTGCGCGAAGCCACAGGCCGTGCATGGGCGGCGGCGGATCCCGGCCGGGGGAGAATGATCCATTGTACGATCCGCTCCGGGTGGCCGAATGATACGCAAATGATACGTATATATATACAAAACGGATATCACTGGTATGCATAAAATGTATTAAAATACAAAAAAATAATTAGAGAAGGAGGTAAGGCTTATGTGTACAGTTCTCGGTTACTGCGGCACGGGCGGCTCTTATGAGAAATGCGAAAGTATTCTCCTGACAGCTGTTTCCCGTGGCCCGGACATGACCCGCGTGATCCGTGCGGGGAAAGGGTTTTTAGGCTTCAATCGCCTGGCAATTATGGGGCCTGACGAAAACGGCATGCAGCCGTTCCTCCTTCACGGGAGCGCCTGCGTGTGCAACGGGGAGATCTACGGGTTCCGTCCTGTGAAGGAACAGCTGAAGGAGCTCGGCTACCGCTTCAGAAGCGAAAGCGACTGCGAGATCCTGCTCCCGCTGTATGAGCAGTACGGCCTGCAGATGTTTTCCCGCCTCGACGCCGAATTCGCGCTGATCCTGTACGACGCGGCGGAGGACAGCTTCATCGCGGCCAGGGACCCGATCGGCATACGTCCCCTTTACTACGGATACGACGGGAACGGGACCATCCTGTTCGCTTCGGAGCCGAAGATGCTCACCGGGACGTGCGCGAGGATCATCCCGTTCCCGCCCGGACACTACTATAAGGACGGGCAGTTCGTATGCTACAGCGATCCGTCCCTGGTCACGGAGTATTCGGAGGACAGCATGGAGGAGATCTCCGCGCATATCCATGACCTCCTCCTCAAGGGGATCGAAAAGCGCCTCGACGCGGACACGCCGGTCGGGTTCCTGCTTTCCGGAGGACTGGATTCCTCCCTGGTGTGCGGGGCGGCGGCGCGTCTTCTCGACAGCCCGCTCGAGACCTTCGCGATCGGCATGGACACCGACGCCATCGACCTGAAATACGCCCGCGAGGTCGCGGACTATATCCACAGCAGGCATCATGAGGTAATCATCACGCGGGACGATGTCATCGGCGCGCTGGAGCCTGTGATCGCGGCGCTCGGGACCTGGGATATCACCACGGTCCGGGCCTCGGTCGGCATGTACCTTATCTGCAGGTGGATCCGCAGGAACACCGGGATCCGCGTGCTCCTTACGGGGGAGATCTCCGACGAGCTTTTCGGTTATAAATATACGGATTTCGCTCCGGACGCTGAGGCGTTCCAGAAGGAGGCGGAGAAGCGGATCCGGGAGCTCCACATGTACGACGTGCTGCGCGCGGACCGCTGCATCTCGGTGAACTCCCTGGAGGGCCGGGTGCCCTTCGGCGACCTCGCCTTCGTCGATTATGTCATGCATATCGATCCCGAGAAGAAGCTGAACCGGTACGGGAAGGGAAAATATCTTCTGAGGCACGCGTTCGAGAAGGACCACCTGATCCCGGAGGACATCCTCATGCGCGAGAAGGCGGCGTTTTCCGACGCGGTCGGGCACTCACTGAAGGACGATATCGAGGCATACGCGGAGAGCGTATATACCGACGCGGAGTTTGACGTCCGGAAAAAGCAGTACACGTACGCCGCGCCCTTCACGAAGGAATCCCTTCTTTACCGGGAGATCTTTGAAAAGTACTATCCCGGCCAGGCGGAGATGATCGCCGGCTTCTGGATGCCGAACAGGAAGTGGAAGGGCTGCGACGTGAACGATCCCTCCGCCCGCGTCCTTTCAAACTACGGCGCGAGCGGGGTGTGAATCCGGGCGCAGGCGGACAGATGGCTTTCCGTACAGGCGGACAATGAAATACCGGAGGAATACAGGATGGGAGAGCTTAAGGAGGAATGCGGCGTATTCGGGTTGTTTGACCCCGCGGGCGGACAGGCAGCCGGCTCCATATACTACGGGCTGACGGCGCTCCAGCACAGGAGGCAGGAGTCCTGCGGCCTGGCGGTCACGGATACGGAGGGACCTGCAGGAAACT
>CACXDR010000240.1 GCA_902766415.1 uncultured Lachnospiraceae bacterium | reverse complement strand
TTTTCCGAGGAGGCGTTCGGCGGCGAGAAGCCGAAGGCGATCTTCTTCTCAAAGCGCGTGAACCGCTCGCCCGGTCCCGGCGATGACATCCCGTCCTATCCGGGCCTTGTGGAGACGCTCGACTATGAGACGGAGCTCGGTGTGGTGATCGGGAAGGACGCCTTCCGCGTAAAGGCGGAAAACGCCGCGGACTATATCTTCGGCTACACGATCGTGAACGACGTGAGCGCGCGGAACCTCCAGACCGCCCACAGGCAGTGGTATTTCGGAAAGAGCCTCGACGGCTTCACCCCTATGGGACCCTGCATCATGACGGCGGATGAGACCGCCTTCCCGCCGGCCCTGAGGATCCGCTGCAGCGTGAACGGCGTGCCGCGCCAGGATTCCACCACGGACCTCCTGATCCACGGGATCGCGGAGATCATCGAGACGCTCTCCGCGGGCATGACGCTCCGCGCGGGCACCATCATCGCTACCGGCACGCCTGCGGGCGTCGGCATGGGCCTCCAGCCGCCGGTCTTCCTGAAGACGGGGGATGTGGTCCGCATGGAGATCGAGGGCATCGGCGTCCTTCAGAACACGGTGCGCTGAGGCGCCGGGACCATGAAAAAGCAGGCAATGTCCTGAAGACCGGGGACTTCCCGGAATACGGCCGGGAGAAACTGCCGTTTGCAGAAGCGGGGTATTCCCGCCGGGACGAGTTTGTTATAACCCACCGCTTAAGATAAGCGGGGGTCTTCTCACAGTGAGATAAAAGAGAAAGGGAAACATGCCGGAAATTATCGAACGGATCTCGCTTGGAGACACGAATTACCTTCCTTCCATGGTCACCATGGTATACTGCCCGCCGCACGGCCACCGGGAGATCGAGGTCGGCACGGTGCTTGAGGGAAACGCGCGGGTCATCACAAAGACGGACGATGTTCCCATCACCGCGGGAGACCTCTATATCAACAACCCGTACAGCGCCCATGAGTTCGTGACGCGGACTCCCGGAAAGCCGTTCACGATCCTCCAGCTCCAGATCCCCGCGGCATTTTTCTCGGAGTACTTCCCCTCCATGGAGAACGTACGGTTTGATTTCGGCGTGTACAACGCGGAAAATACGGAGGGCTTCGACGGGATCCGCTTCCTCCTTTTAAGGACCGCGCTGCGGTTTTTTGAGAAGGGCCCGTATTATGAGCTCGCATGCGCCGGCCTCATCGACCTCCTTTTCGCGCGCCTTCTTACGCGCATCCCGCACAAGGTGCTTACGGAAAACGAGCGGGAATCCCTGAACGCGGGCGTGATCCACATGCGGCACGCCATCGCGTACATCGACGAGAACTTTGACCGGAAGCTGCTGCTCTCGGAGATCGCCGAGCAGGAGGGCGTTACGGTAAATTATCTTTCCCACCTCTTTTCGGATCTCATGGGCATGCCGTTCCAGGAATACCTCATGCGCGTGCGCTGCGGGCGGGCGGCCCGCATGCTCAGCACGGACCTGAGCCTTCTTGATATCAGCATCAGCTGCGGTTTCTCCGACCCGAAATACTTTAACGCCTGGTTCGAGCGCTGCTACACCGTCACGCCGCGCGAATTCCGCGAGGAATACGCCGGGACGGACCTCACGGAGGTCGGTATAAGCCCGAACAGCACCCTGCCGCTGCACCTCCCGGAGGAGACCGCGCTGGAAAGCCTGAAAAAATACCTTGGAGACAATACGGAGGCAGGAAGATCGCTTCTGAAATGACCAGTCTCCGCTTCTTAAGCGGAGGGCCGGAGTAAGCCGGTACCGGCGGGAGACCGGCCCCCGCTGAGACGAGTCTGTTATGACCCCCACTTAAGAAGTGGGGGGCTTCTCACACTGAGATAAAATATTCAGAATATACAGGAGGACAAGACATGACACGGAAGGTTTACGGAATCTGTTTCAGTCCGACAGGAAACACGAAAAAGCTCACGGAGCGGATCGCCGCGCGTCTCGCGGAGGCATTCGGATGTCCGTATGAGCTGCAGGATTTCACCGCGCCTGCGTCCCGGGAGGCAGTGAAGAGCTACGCGGCGGATGAGCTCGTCGTGGTGGGCTCGCCGACCTACGCCGGCAAGCTGCCGAACAAGATCCTTCCCGATTTTAAGGAGAAGCTCCGCGGGGAGGGCACGGTGTGCGTCCCGGTCGTGACGTACGGGAACCGCAGCTTCGACAACAGCCTTGCGGAGCTTACCGCGGTCCTGAAGGCCGGCGGCTTCGTTCCGGCCGGCGCCGCGGCGTTCGCCTGCCGCCACGCGTTCTCGGATCTCCTTGCCGGGGACCGGCCGTCGGCGGAGGACTTCGCGGAGGCCGACAGCTTCGCGGACGGCGTCGCGGAGAAGGTCCGGAAGGCGGAGGGCGTCCTCACCGGGGAGCTTGCCGTCGCGGGCGATGCCGACGCGCCCTACTATGTCCCGAAGGGGCTTGACGGCCAGCCGGCGAAATTCCTGAAGGCGAAGCCGCTGACGGATCCCGCGAAGTGCACTGACTGCGGAAAATGCGTGCCGCTCTGCCCGGTCGGCTCGATAGACCCGGCCGACGTCACGAACGTTCCCGGCATCTGCATCAAGTGCCAGGCCTGCGTGCGCGGCTGCCCGGAGGGCGCGAAGTACTTTGACGACAAGGCGTTCCTTTCGCATGTCGCCATGCTTGAGCAGAACTTCACAGAGCATAAAAAAAATGCGTTCTTCCTTTAAGGAAGAACGCATTGTCATTTTAAAGGGCACGCGGATCATCTAAGATCGTCAAATGTCTCATAGAACATTTCACGCTCCTTCTCATAGCGTGAAGGTTCTGCCGCGTTCCACGCGAGCTCTGCAAGCTCAAAAAGATTGATCAGAATGTTCTTCATAAATTTTTACCTCATTTCATAAAACAACTCCGGCAGCGGGATTGCTGCTGCGGTATTACCTGTCAGGCTCTCTTTTTTCCTGACACCCGCATTGTATCAGCATCCCGATGCCGTTTCTCTTACGAATCTGCGGTAAAAACCATGACAAATGTGTGGTCAGAAGTCCTCTTCACCGGTTTTTCCGAGGAACAGGGGCAGGAAATAGTCCATCTGCTTAAACCACCAGGGCCAGTCGTGGTTCACGTCATAACCCCAGAAATCACACCATGCGTCGATCCCTTTTTCTCTGAAGATCCGCTCCAGATTCTTAAGCGTCCGCACGCTGTCATCCTCCCAGGCGCCCTGTCCCGAGCACAGGATCACGCGCTTTGAGTTGTAGATGGAGATGTACGGATGGTCCTTCGGCATGTTTTCGAGGAAGCGCTCCGGCGAGTTGTTGTAAAGGTCCGCGTCCATGTATCCGCCGAAGAAATACGAGGAATCATACAGGCCCGACAGGGCGATGACCCCGGAGAAAAGCTCCGGCCGGCGGAAAAAGACGATGGCCGCGTGGTTCGCGCCCATGCTGCAACCGGTCGCGACGGGAAGCTTCCCGGAGGAGTTCCTGCTGCTGATGACCGGCAGGACCTCTTCAATAATATAGTTATAGTAGCTTTCCTGGCGCGCCGTCCGCCATTCCGGGATGCCGTCGGTGCAGGACCAGCTCTCAAGGTCCACGGAATCCACGGTAAAAAGCTGCACCCGGCTGTCGCGGATCAGGTCGTGGAGGCAGCGGACCATACCGAAATCCTCAAAATTATGGCACATGGAGTTCTGCGTGGGGAAGCAAAGCACCGGCTGGCCGCCTTCCCCGTAGACGGTCATGTGCATTTCCTTGTCAAGATATTTGCTGTGGTGTGTGATCTCCTGTTTTTTCATTTTACTGTCCTTATCCTGGTTTGTCTGAGTTCATGCGGCGCGGGCGATGCTCCGCTCCGCTTTATTTTGCCGGCATCCTGCCGGCTTCCTTTATTATAACAGGAAACCGTCCGCCGGGGCTTATACATTCCGTCCCTTATTGCCGGAAACCGTCCGCCGGGGCTGCCGCGTTCTCCGAAAAAGAGGACACAAAATGTTCACAAAATTTATTAGCACTCACTCTTGACGACTGCTAATGATAGTGTTATATTACGCATAGAACAAAGAGAACAGATCGAACAGATAAGTTCCCGGAGTCCTGACAAAATAAAATCGTGGATCCTTCAGGATCCGTTCTTTTAAAGGAGGTAACATTATGATGTACATGCCGAGTATTTTCAATCACTTTACAGATGACCTGTTTGACAGCTTCTTCGAATATCCTTACGGCACCCGCAAGACCCTTGAGGACGTGAAGCCGGTCATGGAAACCGACATCAAGGAACATGAGAACGGCTACGAGCTTCAGATCAGCATGCCGGGCGTGAAGAAGGAGAACATCACCGCGGAGCTGAAGGACGGATATCTTACCATTGCTTCCACCGTTGAGAAGAACAACGACGAGAAGGATGAAAACGGCAAGTACCTGAGAAGGGAGCGTTACACCGGCAGCGCGAGAAGGAGCTTCTTCGTCGGCAAGGACCTCAAGCAGGAGGACATCAAGGCAAAGCTTGAGAACGGCGTCCTGACGCTTGAGATCCCGAAGCAGGAAGCAAAAAAGCCTGAGGTCGAGGAAAAGAAGTACATCGCGATCGAAGGATAAAAGCTTCTTTATATAATAAAACCATTGTTCCGGGCCGTTCAGGCCCGGGGAGATCCCCCTCTTTGTTAACGAAAGCGCCCCTGCGGAATTTTTCCGCAGGGGCGCTTTCTGTGTTATACTATATTAGTTATCCAGTCAGCTGTCCTGCGCCTGAGAAGGGCACGGATACAGAAATACAAGCCATACCAAGGAGGCCAGAGCGTGATCACCCAGCCGAACAAGCCGCTTTCGCTTGCCGTCCTGAGGACCAGGAACGGAGAGATACCAGGTTTTGAGGATTTTTATCTTCTGACCTGTGAAAATACGCTCGCGGACATCCGCGCCGCGGTCAGCAACGAGGACCAGGTCTGGGAGATCTTCCGCGGTGTATACACGGAGGTCTGGCGGAGGCGCGACAGTATACCCGAGACCGGCATCGTCCGCTCCTGGCTCCGGGTCCTGATCAGGGACCAGGCGAAGCGGGTCACCGGGACCGTGATCGAGGAGTTCCCCGCGGAGACCAGCTCCGAGCCCCTGAAGGACGTGAGCGACAAGTGCGGCTCCGCGCTGATCCGGATCGAGGAGGACATGGGACTTCTCACGCTCCCGGACGCGATCACGGGACGGCGCATCCCGAAGAGCCTTCCGTCGTCCGTTTTAAGGTTCCTGCTCGCGATCGCGGTCGTCGCGGCGGCAGCATTTGCCGTCATCTTCCTCGTGAAGGCGATCGGGCGGAGCGCCGCGGACCTTACCCCTATAGAGGAGACCACCGAGGCGGAGATCGTCGTGGAGGCGGGCTCCACCGAGGAGGAGACCACTGCGCCGGTAACGGTCTTCGGCTGGAACGAGACGCCGGAGGGACTCCGCTACCGCCAGGAGGACGGGGACTTCGCGGCCGAGTGCTGGCTCGAGGACGGGGAGCATCTCTACTATCTTGACGGCGAAGGGTACGCGGTCACAGGCTCCCGCCAGTTCGGCGTCCAGAACTTCGTGTTCGGCGACGACGGCGCGCTGAAGGCGATCACCAGGAGCTACAGCCGCGAGCGGAGCGAGACGGTGCTTTCCGTGCAGATGGAAGCGTACGGGAACGACAAGCAGGCCTCGTTCATCATCGACGATTCCATCACGCTTGACGGCGGGTGGATCTACTATCTCCTTGACCAGGAGAACGGGAACGGCCTGCCCATGCTGCTCCGGGTCCGGCGCGACGACGACGACACGGAGATGATCGACGAGAACGTGGCGGGCTACACGGTGCAGGCGGACTATGTCTGGTACTACTCCGGGAACGAGATCCGCCACTTCGCGAAGGGCGAGGAAGGCGAGGCAGTCACCGGCGAGGGCTGGAGAATCGAGGAGTCCGACGGCAGCTGGTACCTCCGTGATTCCTTCGGAAGGAACGCGCAGGGCTCCGGCGGATACGAGACCATAAGCGGGCGCGTGTACCGCGTGGACGACGGGCGCATCCGCTCCGTCCGGCCGGGGACGCAGAAGATCGACGGCTATACGTTTACGGCGGCGGCAGCCGGGTCGTCGAACAAGATCATGCTCGGCGACGGGCGCGAGTA
>CACXDR010000239.1 GCA_902766415.1 uncultured Lachnospiraceae bacterium | reverse complement strand
GTGCGGACAGGTCGCGTAGGTATCGCCGTCATAGAAATGTCCGTTCGCGCACTTTTTAAGATTCATACTCTTTCCTCCTGTAAAAACTGCTTTGTAATGGATGTACCCTCAGGTACCGGACGGACGGAAAAGCGGGGTCCGCCGCCCTTTAATTAAACATTATATTTGATGAATGTGATTTTTACAATAAACTATGTCGAAAGACCGTCTGTTTTTGTCCAAAAAGTCCGAAATCGTCTTTCCTTTTTCAGCAAATCCTTTTCCCGGGATACCTGTCTTTTCAAAGCCGGATGTGCTATAGTTTAAGTTATACCGATGATATCCGCGGCAGGGGCGCACCGCTTCCGGGACGCATGCGCGGACAAAAAAAAAACGAAAAGGAAAAAACCATGAGAAACCTTACTTTGCTTACAGACCTGTATGAGCTCACAATGATGCAGGGCTACTTCAGGAACGCTGAAGTGAACGACACCGTCATCTTCGACATGTTCTACCGCACGAACCCCGAGGGGAACGGCTACGCGATCGCCGCTGGCCTTGACCAGGTGATCGACTACATCATGAACCTCCACTTCTCTAAGGAAGACATCGATTACCTCGCCGGACTCAACATCTTCGGCCAGGACTTCCTCGACTACCTCAGGGATTTCAAGTTCACGGGCGACGTCTACGCGATCCCCGAAGGAAGCGTCGTCTTCCCGCGCGAGCCCCTCATCAAGGTCATCGCCCCGATCATGCAGGCGCAGCTGATCGAGACCGCGGTGCTTAACATCGTCAACCACCAGAGCCTGATCGCGACCAAGGCGTCCAGGATCGTCCGCGCCGCGAAGGGCGACGGCGTCATGGAGTTCGGCTGCCGCCGCGCGCAGGGTCCGGACGCAGGCATCTACGGCGCCCGCGCGGCCATGATCGCGGGCTGCGTCGGCACGAGCAACGTGCTCTGCGGGCAGATGTTCGACGTCCCGGTCAGCGGGACGCACGCGCACTCCTGGATCATGAGCTTCCCGGACGAGCTCACCGCGTTCCGCGCGTACGCGAAGCTTTACCCGGACGCCTGCATCCTCCTCATCGATACCTACGATACGCTGAAGAGCGGCCTTAAGAACGCGATCACGGTCTTCAAGGAGCTGCGCGAGGCGGGCATCCACCCGAAGAAGTACGGCATCCGCATGGACAGCGGCGACCTTGCCTACCTTTCCAAGAAGGTCAAGGCGGCGCTCGACGCGGAGGGCTTCACGGACGCGGTCATTTCCGCGTCGAACGACCTCGACGAGTACCTGATCCTCTCCCTCAAGGAGCAGGGCGCGACCATCAACTCCTGGGGCGTCGGCACGAACCTGATCACCAGCAAGGACTGCCCGGCGTTCGGAGGCGTCTACAAGCTCGCCGCCATCCAGGACAAGGAGACCGGTGAGTTCATCCCGAAGATCAAGATCTCGGAGAACGCGGAAAAGATCACGAACCCCGGCAACAAGACCATCTACCGCATCTATGACAAGGACCAGAAGATCGTCGCGGACCTCATCTGCCTCGTCGAGGAGAAGTTCGACACGGACGAGCCGCTCATGCTCTTCGACCCGCTCGAGACCTGGAAGAAGACCCTGCTGGAGGGCGGCTCCTACACGATGAAGGAGATCATGATCCCGGTCATCAAGGAAGGAAAGCAGGTCTACCACTCTCCGAAGGTCATGGAGCTCCGCGAGTTCTGCAGGAAAGAGATCGACTCCCTCTGGGAGGAGTCCAAGCGTTTCAAGTATCCGCACCAGACCTACGTCGACCTGTCCAAGAAGCTCTGGAACCTGAGGAACGACCTTCTTGAGCAGTACCAGTTCGGCGTCCACAGAAAGAACTGAAAAAATGATCCAGGAGATCTCACCGAAGAAATATCACGTTGAATACCGTCAGGACATCGCCCCGGACCCTTCGTCCGGGATGATGGTCTGCAGCTCTCGCGGGGTACTGGTGAAGACGGGCGCGGAGGCTGAAAGGCTTCCGCGCTTTTCCGACTTCACGGAAGCGGGGCTTTCCTTCGACGTCCTCGCCGGGAAGGCGCGCTACCTGTTCCGCGTCGACGACGACCACTACTTCCTGGTCCCGCAGTCCATAGTCCCGGACCAGGTGCTTGAAAACGGCTTCCGCTTTGTCCCGGTCGGCGGGTTCCGCAGCTTCGCCTCCCAGGAGGAGGCGTACGTCGCGGTGACCGCGTCCCAGTTCTGGCGCTTCTACTCCACGCGCCGCTACTGCGGGCGCTGCGGGACGGAGAACGTCCACTCCCGCACGGAGCGCGCCATGGTGTGCCCGCACTGCGGCCTGACCGAATACCCGAAGATCTCCCCCGCGATCATCGTCGCGGTGCTTGACGGCGACCGGATCCTGCTCACCCGCTACGCGCGGAACGCGAGCGACTACCGCCGCAAGGCCCTCGTGGCCGGCTTCGTGGAGGTCGGCGAGACCCCCGAGGACACGGTGCGGCGCGAGGTCTTCGAGGAGACCGGCCTCCATGTAAAGGATATCCGGCCCTACAAGATGCAGCCCTGGTCCTTCTCGGATTCCCTCATGCTCGGCTTCACCGCCCTGCTTGACGGCTCTCCCGAGATCCGGATCGACACGGCGGAGCTCTGCGAGGCCGCCTGGTACACACGCGAAGAGGTCCCGGAGAACCCGAGCATGATCAGCGTCGGGAACGAGATGATCCAGGCCTTCCGGAACGGTACCCTGAAACGCTGACTTAAACTGCCTCCTCCCGAAAGGAAATCCACATGAAGAAAAGAATACTTACGATCGGGACCGGCGGCACCATCGCCTCCAAGAAAAGCCTGGACGGCGGGCTCTGCCCGCAGATCGAGGCCTCGGAGCTTCTGACGTACGTGCCGCAGGTAAGATCGTTCGCGGACGTCGACTCGCTGCAGCTTCTGAATCTCGACTCGACGAACATGCAGCCGAAGCACTGGCTCGAGATCGCGGCCTGCATAGAAAAGCATTATGACGACTACGACGGCTTCGTCGTGTGCCACGGGACGGACACCATGGCGTTCACCGCCGCGGCGCTCTCCTATCTCATCCGGAACTCCTCGAAGCCCATCGTCCTCACCGGCGCCCAGAAGCCCATCGACATGGACGTGACGGACGCGCGCACGAACCTCGCGGACTCCATCCGGTTCGCGGCGCATGACCAGGCGTACAACGTTTCCGTCGTCTTCGACGGAAAGGTCATCGCCGGGACCCGCGCGCGGAAGGAACGGACACACAGCTACAACGCCTTCCTCAGCATGAACTTCCCGTTCATCGCGACCATCCAGGAGGACCGCGTGATCTTTTACCTGAACGACAAGAAGGATCTCGATGCCCCGGTCATGTTCTCGCACAAACTGAACACCCACGTGGGGCTTCTTAAGCTGATCCCCTCGGTCGATACGACCGTCGTGGATTTCATGGCAGGCCATTTCGACGCCATCATCATCGAGTCCTTCGGCGTCGGCGGCCTCCCTGCCTACGAGAACGGCGACTTTTCAAAGATCCTCGCGCGGTGGACCGAGGCGGGAAAGATCATCGTCATGACGACGCAGGTCCCGCTGGAGGGAAGCCACATGTCGATCTACGAGGTCGGCAGGCAGGCGAAGCAGTTCCTGGGACTCATCGAGGCCTACGACATGACCACGGAGGCGACCCTCACGAAGCTCATGTGGATCCTCGCGGAGACCCGCGACCCGGAGAAGGTGAAGGCGCTCTTCCACACGACCATCAACCGCGATACGCTGTACACGCCGTGAGAGGACCGCGGCTTCCGCGCGCGCCCGTGAGTGCGGGCACCAGGGCGCCGTGATCCCCAGGGCGCCGGGCCGCAGACGGTCGGGCAAAAGAAGCGCCAGGCAGACGAAGCGGCCGGGCAAATGAGGCGGCTGTGCAAATGAGGCGGCTGTGCAAAAGAAAAAGCAGGCGCCGCGCCTGCAGAAGAGGGAAAGCATATGGCATTTACACTGAACGACGGGCCGGACTTCAAGTACGGCGAAAACAGGGTGTGGCTCGAGGACGATGACGGCAGGGAGATCGCGTTCATCTCCTTCCCCTACGTGGGAAGCGGGACGAAGCTGGTCGAGATCGACCACACGGTGGTCCTGCCGGAGTACGGCGGCCAGGGACTCGCGGCGAAGCTCGTGCGCGAGGGCGTCGAGACCATCCGGAAGACGAACCGCCGCTGCACCGTTACCTGCAGCTACGCGCAGGCGTGGTTCATGAAGCACACGGAATACCTCTTCCTGCTCGTCGACCCCGAGCAGGCGGAGGAGCTGAAGGACCAGGCTTAAGCGGGACCCGCCCGGCACAGGCAGGGCAGGTTTTGACCCGCGGAGGTTTCAGGAAAAAACTATATGCGGGAACTTTAAGAAAGGCTCTTATAACGAGGTCTGCCGGAATACCGGTGTACTGCTCCCAGGCAGGACACCGGATCCGGCAGCCCTTTTCAGATCTTTTATTTCTTTACTCTCTCCGCGATCACGCCGTCCCTGTAGGCATTGAGCAGCTCGTTCAGGTCATCGATCTGCTGCGCGATCTTCTTGCCCTTGTCGGTATCGCCGACCATGACGCGGTACGGCTCCAGCTCAAACTGGTCCGCGCGGGACTCGATGTCCTTGTTCTCCGTCAGGACGTGCTCCACGCTCTCGAACGGCATGTGGGACTTGATCCGCATCCCGTGCGAGTTGTAGATCAGCGTGTAGCCCGCGATCCCCGTCGTCTTGTGGTAGGCCCGGCTGAAGCCGCCGTCGATCACGATCAGCTTTCCGCCTGCCTTCACCGGGTTCTCTCCCGCGGAGGCGTGGACCGGCGTATGCCCGTTGATGATGTGGGAAAGGTCGCTCTTCAGGCCGAAATCCCTCAGGATCATACGGCTCGTCGCCTCGGAGTCGAGGTAGTCGTAATACGGGTCCTGCGGCTCCTTCCAGGCGCTCTTGTCGTCGATGTAGGAGCGCTCGAAGGTCTTCAGGATGCGGCCGCACATCGGGGACTTGAAGCCGCCCCAGAGATACCACATGAAGTCAAGGTGGCGCTCAAGCCGCCCCATGAACGCCTGGCGTGCCACACGCTCGCAGCATTCGAAGTAGGACCTTCCGCGGTGGAACTGGCCGAAGAAGTTCATCTCCTCCATCTGCCCGTCCTCCGTCAGCGGCACGCAGCCGTGGAACAGGAGGTTGTCGTTTCTCTTTAAGTAGATGCTGCCGACGGAGTAAAGGAACTCGATGTGCGTCTTGAGTCTTGAGCTGTGCACGAAGGACCTGCGGAGGTCGTCCATGACCTCCTGCTCCTCATCCGTGAGCTTGTAGGGATCGTTAAAGTCAACGGTCGGGAACTCCATGGTGTTCATCTGGTAGGTATTGTCCCCGAGCGTGATGGTCCCCGACTCACGGTCGATCTTCTCGAACAGGAGCCGCTCGTTCATCTCGAACTCCGGATGGCGCAGGATCACGATGCCCTCCGTCTTGAAGACCAGGACGTTGATGGCCTTCACCATCGCCTCGTGGGGCGTGCCCTCATAGTACTTTTCCGCGAACATCTGGAGCTTCCGGAGGGAGATCCCGTAGCCGCTCTCAAGAATACGGATGTTGTGGTAGCGGACGTTGTTCCTGATCACGTTCATGATGCAGGGATCGCTGCCGCAGGCCGCGCCCATCCAGAGGATGTCGTGGTTGCCCCACTGGATGTCCAGCGAATGGTACTGCATCAGGAGGTCGATGATCTTGTCCGCGTCCGCGCCGCGGTCAAAGAGGTCCCCGACGATGTGCAGGTGGTCCACCGCAAGGCGCTTGATCAGGTCGGACAGCGCGATGATGAACTCGTCGCCGTTCTGGATCCCGACGATCGTGTCGAGGATCTTCTCATGATAGGCGAGCTGGTTGTCGTCCTCGTCCGGAAGGGCGTGCAGGAGCTCGTCGATGATGTAGCCGAACTCCTTCGGCATGGCCTTCCTGACCTTGGACCGGGTGTACTTCGAGGAGACCACGCGGGCGATCTCGATCATTTCCCGCAGGGTCTTCCTGTACCACTTCGGGGAGATCTTCCCCTGGCTGTGGATCATGCGGAGCTTCTCACGCGGGTAGTAGATGAGCGTGCGGAGGTCCCTCTGCTCCTCTTCTGTCAGGCGGTCGCCGAAGATCATCTCGATCTTCTCGCGGATGACGCCCGAGCAGTTGTTCATAATGTGCAGGAACGCTTCGTACTCTCCGTGGATGTCGCTCATGAAGTGCTCCGTCCCCTTCGGAAGGTTCAGGATCGCGGCAAGGTTGATGATCTCCGTGCAGACATCCTGGCTCGTGGGGAACTTCTCTGCAAGCAGCTGCAGGTATTTCTGCTGTTCTGTCAACATGTCTTCTCCTCCGGCGCTCCGCGCCAAACTGTTCTGGCTGGCCTCAGGCCTTTTCCGGCGCCTCGTCGATCGCCTTGCCGATATCATGCCGCATGTACTTCGTGCGGAAGCTGATCCACTCCGTCGCCTCGTATGCCTTCGCGCGGGCTTCCTTCAGATCCTTCCCGAGCGCCGTGATGCCGAGCACACGGCCGCCGTTCGTCACGATCTGGCCGTCCTCCCTGAACCTGCTTCCCGCGTGGAAGCAGAAATAATCCGTCTTTCCCTTAACCGCCTCAAAGCCGTACATCGGTACGCCCTTCTCGTAGGCGAGCGGGTACCCTTCGCTCGCGAGGACCACGCACACGGCGGCATCGTCCGCGAATTC
>CACXDR010000238.1 GCA_902766415.1 uncultured Lachnospiraceae bacterium | reverse complement strand
GGAGTAGCCGATGTAGTCCTCGGAGCGGTTGCAGGTGTTCGCGACGCGCGCGCCGTTCGGCAGCGCCTGGCCGATCGCGTAGAGCGTGGCCATGCGGAGACGCGGCGGGGTGTTGATCTTCGAGTCGCGGGAAAGCTCCGTAAGGCCCGGGACGTTCGCCTCGGCGATGGCGGACCCGATCGCGTCGTAAAGCCCCTCCACGCCTGCGTTGATGTTTACGGTGAGGTACGGGATGCCGAGAAGGTTCACGATCTCCAGGGAGTCGCTGATATCCTTCTGGACACCGTTCGGCATGAGCACGCCGACCACGCGGTCCGCGCCGAGCGCTTCCTTAAGAAGCGCCGCCGTAACGCTCGAGTCCTTGCCGCCGGAGACCCCGACGACAGCACTGCACTTCGGGCCGTTCGCCGCGAAGTAATCCCTGATCCACTGAACGATCTCGTTTTTCGTCTGTTCCGGATTCTTAAGCATAGTGCGTTCCTCCTTCGGCCATGGCCGATTTCGACCATGGGGACTGTCCCCATGGCTCAACACTTGTCAATAACTGCACACGAGTGTCACAGTCTGGTGCGGTATCACCAGGAGAGCACCTCGTGGCCTGTCTCAGTCACCAGGACCTCGATCTCCCACTGCGCGGACGGCTTCCCGTCCTCTGTGTAGATGGTCCACCCGTTCTCCTCGTCCTGGAAGATCCTGTCCGTCCCCATGTTGACCATGGGCTCGATCGTGAAGACCATGCCCGGCACCATGAGCATCTCCTCGCCCTTACGCGAAACGTAGCTGACCCACGGCTCCTCGTGGAAGGCGTTGCCGCAGCCGTGCCCGCCGATCTCTCGCACGACGGAATATCCGTTCGCAAGCGCGTGCCTGTGGACCGCCTCGCCCATGTCGCCGAGGAAGTGCCACGGCTTCACCTGCTCAAGCCCCTTCATCATGCATTCCTTCGTGACCTCGACGAGCTTCCGCTTCTCCGGGCTCACGTCGCCGATCATGAACATGCGGGAGGAATCGGAGAAATACCCGTTCAGGATAGTGGAGCAGTCGACGTTGATGATGTCCCCGTCCTTCAGGATGATATCGTCAGAGGGAATGCCGTGGCAGACCTCTTCGTTGATCGATGTGCACACGCTCTTCGGAAAGCCCTCGTACCCGAGGTCTGCCGGGATGCCGCCCATCGCCTTCGTGACACGGGTGACGATATCATCGATCTCCTGCGTGGACATGCCGGTTTTGATCTTGTCAGCGACCTCGTCAAGGATCGCGACGTTGATCACCGCGCTCTTCCTGATCCCCTCGATGTCCTTCTCGGACTTAATGAGGTCCCTCGTGGGAACGATATGCCCCATCCGCTCGTAATGGAGGATCCTCTCGTCAAACTCCATATGGCAGTTCTTATACTTTTTTCCGCTTCCGCACCAGCAGGCGTCGTTCCGCCCCATCTTTCTGAAAATGTTCATCTTAATCAAGCTCTTTCCGCATCATTCTCCGCGCCGGGGCCCCTCGGATCTCTACCTTATAAAAGCCCCGCCCGGACGACTATACTTTACCACAGCCCCGCGCCCGCAATGAACCAGTTTTCTTTAAGCAGATGTTTTTTTTAAGGTACACACGCAGTCCTCTGCGCCCCTGTCATCCCGCCCAGTCCGCCGGATACACGACGTAGGCAAAACGCGCGTAGTACGGCGTCGTAAAGTGGATGTGGCTCCCCTTCGGGATGTAGATCGCATCGCCCGCGCTCCCGCCGACGGTCCTCCCGTCGATCACGATCTCAAGACGCCCCTCGAGGATCACGTCCCACTCGTCGTAGCTCAGCGTCCACTCGAAATCCGCGCGGTCACGGAGCTCCATAAGACCGCACCCGATCCGCGGCGCCTCGGCAACCGACGCGAGGTCCTTCAGGCGCACGTCCTCCCGGCCCTCGAACGGTTCAAGCTCCACCGTGCTTCCCTTGATCGAAATGATCCCGCTCGGGTCCACCACGCGTTCCGGCGCCCTGCCCGCTGCCGGCGCGGGTCCTGCGGACGATGCCGCTGCCCCGCTGTTATTCGTCTCCGCGAGCACTTTCTTCACGATCTCCCTGATCATATCCTCGTTCATATGCGATTCCTTTCCTGTGCGCGCAGCGTACGGCTGCCCGGTCCCTGCCGCCTCCGGATACCCTTGTTTTTTCATATTATAACAGGATATGCTTTCGCAATGAAAGATACAAAAAATTCACTTGCTGCGCATGAATACCGGCTTTATAATGCATCCAACGGAGGTACAGGATGAAAGAAAAAGACTATACCGCCTATCTTATAAAGCGGTCTCCCTCCGCTGCGGAGATCCTGGAAAGCAGCGAATTTCAGGCGCTCGCGTCCTTCCCGCGCCACCTCAACATGACGAATACCCGCGACCACAGCATCCGCGTCGCGGTCCTCATGGCGCGCCTCGCGGAACGGAACGGGCTGGACCCTGCCAGCGCCATCAAGACCGGCCTTCTGCACGACATGTGCTATGTCAATTACTACCGGAAGAACGATCACAAGGGACTTTACTGCTTCTACCATCCGGAGGAGGCAGCGGACAATGCCGGCCTTTCCTTCGGCCTGACCGAGGAGGAGGACCGCGCCATCCGCGCGCACATGTTCCCGCTCGCGTTCCACGTCCCGTCCGGAAAGCTCGCCCTCACCCTGACCCTGTCTGACAAAGCCGTCTCCGTCTACGAAGGCCTCTGCGGCGTAAAGCCCCTCCACCGCGCCATGCGCTCCGTCGCCAAAAAACTCCTCCCCGAGCTCCGCTGATCTCGACCATGGGGACTGTCCCCATGGTCCAACATTTTCGTTGTCTTCTGTTGATTAATTAACATATTGATTGATATGTGTTTAGCCATGGGGACAGTCCCCATGGCCGAAAAACCCGCACTTGCATTTCTGATGCAGGTGCTTTATTATTACTATATAACATAGTATTTAATACTATATACAGCAGTTTAACAGAACGGGAGGTGCCGTTATGACAACAACGATCAGAAGCATACTTTCAAAAGTCAAGGACCCCGGCAGCGCGCTCACGCACTTTGCCGCTGCCCTCGGTACTGCTGCTGCCTCCGTCCCGCTCCTTACGAAGGCGCTGGCTGACGGTAAAGGTATTCCCGCGTTTGCGGCCCTGCTCGTGTTCGTGACCAGTATGTTCCTTCTCTACTCCGCGAGCACGGTCTACCACTCTGTCCGCGGCTCCGAGCGGGTCTGCCGGATCCTCCGGAAGCTGGACCATATGATGATCTACCTTCTCATCGCCGGCTCCTACACGCCGGTCTGCCTGCTCATCTTAGGGCGCGACACAGGCATCCCGCTCCTGGCCGGTGTCTGGGGCCTCGCCGCCGCGGGCATGCTTCTCAACGCGTTCTGGATCCGCTGCCCGAAGGGCGTGAGCTCCGCGATCTACATCGCTATGGGCTGGTTCTGCGTGACCGCCCTGAAGGAGATCGTCGCCGCGCTCCCGCCGGAAGGCTTTTTCTGGCTTCTGCTCGGTGGCATCATATATACAGTTGGTGGTGTGATCTATGCGCTGAAGCTTTCCGCCTTCAACGCGCGGCACCTGTATTTCGGCTCGCACGAGATCTTCCATCTCTTTGTCATGGCCGGAAGCGCCTGCCACTTCGTTCTCATGTACCGGTTCGCCGCCTGAGGCTTTCGACCATGGGGACTGTCCCCATGGCTAAACACTTTCCAGCCGGCACGTCAATTAATGAACAGAAAACACAGGATTTGTTGGACCATGGGGACTGTCCCCACGGTCGAAGGAAAGGATTTCCATGATCCCAGCTGATTATTCCCTGCCAAGGTGGCGGGAGCTTCCGTCGATCGATCTTTACTCGGACCAGGTCGTGACGCTTGTGAACCGCGCGCTCGCGCCGCTGCCGCTCACGCCGCAGACGTCCGGCAGGAAGAAGGATGCCGGCGCGCTTTCTAAGACCATGCTGAATAACTATGTGAAGGCACGCATGATCGCCCCGCCGATAAAAAAACAGTACGGCCGGGCGCAGGTCTCGCGCCTGATCGTACTGTGTGTGCTAAAGCAGGTATTTACCATGCAGGAGATCGCCGCGCTGACCGCGGCCACGGAGCATCCGGACGGGCCGGAGCCTTCCTATGATCGCTTCTGCGCGCTGTTTGAGGCGGAGCTCCGCGCGTCTGCGCCAGCCCCGGAGGAGACCTCCTCCGACACCTCCGGCACCCCTGAGGCCTCCGCCGGCCTGCAGCCTTCGCAGCTCCTCACAAATGCCCTCCGCACGGCGGCTTATATGTTCCGGACGAAGGAGCTTCTATCCGCGCTTCCTTCTCCTGCTGCCGGGGCGCCTGTACCGGGCGTACAGGACCTTTAAAAGAATGAGCACTCCCGCCGCGGCCCAGATGCCTAAAAGCACACGGTACACGGTCCCTTCCTTTCCAAAGAGGAGCCCCTGCCGCCGCATCTTAAGCTTCGCCATGGCAAGCTCTGAATAAAACATGTTACCGTAGCTGTACCGCCATCCGCCGTTCCGCACGACCGCGACCGGGTGGCGGTACGTTTCTTTCTTTCCGCCGGACATCTCCTCCGCGAACTGCTGGGCGATCTCAAAGCTGTGCTTCCCGCCGTGGTCAGAGACGTATTTCAGGTACCCGATCCCGTAGTTGTAGGCCTGGAACACGGCATCCATCCCGAGCCCCCGCTGCTTCGCCTCCGCAAGGATCTTCGCGAAATACGCGCATCCCTGCGCCACGGACTCTTCCCTCTCAAGCGAATTCACCGGCAGCCCAAGCGACTCGCTCGACTGCATGACGTCCTCAAGCGTCCCGCCGGACTCGATCTCCACGATCGTGAGGAGCTCGTCCATGTATCCGGAGATCCCTTCCTCCTTCGCGTATTTCATGATCATGTCCCGGTGCTCAAGGACTGCCTTCGGAAAGCTGTCCGAGCCGCGGATCCTGCTTCCTAAAAAGGTAAGGAGGATCAGGACCGGCATCAGGATGAACACGGAGGCCAGGAGCCCGTCAAACAGGGCGGCCGCCCGGCTGCCGTTCTTTTTTTTCTTCTTATAACCCATTCATAATTCCGCCTGCATCTTTCTTTTTCCCGCGGCTCTTCCCAAATCCAGGTCCGTACCGCTCCCGCCGTTCCCGGCGTTTCCAGCCCGGTCCGTCTCACACCGCCCCGGTCCGCTCACACCTGCCGTCAGGTCCAGCAGTGCCCTGAATTCCCGGCGCTTTCTCTCCGGTTCTCCCCAGGTCCGCACCGCATCCGGTGTGCCCGTCCCCTCTGAACCTCACACCTGCACGATCCGGCTGTCCGGCACCCGCACCTTCGTGTAGATCATGACGCGGTCGCCCGTCTTCAGCTGCGTGCTCCCGTCCGGGACCAGCACCTTGCCGCCCCGCTGCACCGCGACGATCAGCGACTGCCGCGAAATATCAAGCTCCGAGATCTTAAGCCCGTTCCACGGGTGCCGCTCGCGCAGCGTGATCTCGCGGAGCGTCAGCGTCCCGTTCATATCCGTAAAGCGCTCCGCCCCGAGCACCACGATATCATTCTCCTTAAGCGCAAGGTCTCCCCGCGGGATCAGGATCTCGCCCCCGCGCTGCACCGCCGCAACGATCAGCCCCTTCGGGAAGCCCAGGTCCCGGATCATCTTCCCGCTCCAGCTATCCTTCCGCGTGATCCGCACGCGCAGGAACCGCACGTCCGACTCCGACGCCCTGTCCCCGACGTCCTTAAGGTGCGTGTACTGCTCCACGAAGCCGGCCGAAATGATACCGGTCGGGATCGCGACCATACCGACACCAAGAAAGGTGATGAAGATCCCGAAGATCTTCCCCGCGGTCGTAATGGGGTAAATGTCCCCGTACCCGACGGTCAGCAGCGTGGACGCCGCCCACCAGATCCCGGAAAACGCGTTCTCGAACACGTCCGGCTGCGCCTGGTGCTCGATACTGTACATACAGAGACTCGACCCGATCATGAGGACGAGGATGATGAACACGGACGACAGGAGCTGCTGCCGCTTGCTTACGATGACGCCCGTGATAACGTTCAGCGAATCGTAGTATGTGTTGATGCGGAACAGGCGGAAAATGCGGATCACCCGGAACATTCTGAACGCGACTGCCCCCGCCGGGAAGAACACCGGCAGGAAATAAGGCAGGAACGACAGGAGGTCGATGATACCGGTAAACGAAGTGATGTACCTTGCCGCAGCCTTCCCGTCCGTCTCGTTCCTGTAGAGATAACGTGCGGTCCAGACACGTAGCACGTAGTCTACAAGGAAGAACAGCGCAGTCAGGCTCTCGATCACCCCGATCGCCGTCCCGAAGGAAGCCCTCAGCCCGTCGAAGGTGTCCATGATGCTGACCGTCAGGTTCAGAAGCACGACCGCCGCGCTGAAATAGTCGTAAGCGCGGCTGTACAGATCCCCTCTGTACCCGATCTCGATCACGTCGAACACACGCTTTTTCAGCGTGCGGTCCTTCCTTTCCATGGACTCCCCCTCCACAAAAACTGCCAGACAGAAAAACTCTGCCCCTTCCGGCCTTATCGCAAACATCTCGCGGCACTGCCGCTCGATGTCCGTTGGCCGTCAGATGCCCGCCCGTGCAAGCACGGCGGCCATCTTCCGGCCTTATCGCACCAAACTGCCGGCAGCGGTAAAACTGCCGGCAGGACCAGACTTTCCTATACGATATTACTGCTGAAAACACCATATCTCAGATACCGGATCACAACACAGTACCGGATCCTCTCTGACACCCGGTCACACCGGAAAACCAGCTTACCTCTGATACTCGATCAGGTCGTAGAACCGGGTCATGTCAGAGTTGCCGATCATGATCACGCGGTCAGGCGCGTTCCAGGTGATGATGTCCGGATCCGTGACGCTCTCGTCCGTGCATGTGAACTGGCCGCTGGCCTGCTTGTCGAAGGAGCGGTAGTAGCTGTAGCCGCGCCCGTCAACGTAGGTGCGCGTGAACTCGATCTGGATGCTGCTCGCGGACTGCCCGACCACCTTGATGTCGATGTCGCCGTTCACCGGGAAGCCGGTGTACTGGCCCTTATTGTAGGTATAGTAGGACAGGCGGTAGGTGCCCTCCGGCATCTCCGCGATGGTCCCCGCGACATTCTCCTGGGCCTGCGCCTCAGAAGCCTGCGCCGCCTGGGCGCCTGCATCCGCCGCCTGTGCCCCGGAAGCATCCGCCGCGGTCTCCTGCGTGATGACCGTGGACGTCTCGCCCGGGCCCGCCTTGGTGACCGGCTGCTTCACGATCTCGTTCTCATAGACCCATGCGCCGTTCTCATCCACCTCGTAGCCGTCCGGCGTGGTGTCTGCCGTGAGAAGCCAACCGTCCTGATCGAAGTAGTACCACTCGCCCATGCCGTCGTTGTCGCCGTCGATGACCGTCCAGCCGACCGCCCAGGTGCCGTCGCCGTTGTCATACCACCAGTCATCCGGGCGCGCCGCGCCGGTCTTCCATGTTCCGGCGAACGCCGTCCCCGCAAATACAGCCGCAAAAACAGTCCCCACAGCAAGTGCCTTCAATGCTTTACTCATAAACAAAAACTCCTTCCAATTTCCAGCAGTATCCTTTACTGCCCTTCCTCTGTCCGTATCTCCTCCAGCAGCGCCGTCTCCTCCTCCGTGAAGGAGCGTCCTTCAAGAAGGTCCGGCCGCCGGTGAAGCGTTTCCCTGAGCGACTCCTTGAGCCGCCATCTCCGGATCCGCGCGTGGTCGCCGGAAAGCAGGACCTCCGGCACGCATTTCCCGCGGAACTCCTGCGGCTGCGTGTACTGCGGATACTCAAGGAGCCCGTTTCCGAAGGACTCCTCCTCCGCGCTCCCCTCCTTCAGCACGCCCGGCAGGAGCCGGAGCACCGCGTCCGCCACCACCATGGCAGGCAGCTCGCCGCCCGTCAGGACATAGTCCCCGAGCGAAAGAAGGAGGTCCGCCTCCTCAAGGATCCGCGCGTCGAACCCCTCGTAATGCCCGCAGACGAGGACCAGGTCCTCCTCCCGGGAAAGCTCCTCCGCCAGCCGCTGGCTGAACGGCGTTCCCGCCGGCGAAAGCACCACCGTCTTCGTTTTCTCCGTCCTGACCGCCTGAAGCGCGTCAAGCACCGGCCCGCAGCGGAGCACCATGCCCCTGCCGCCGCCGAACGGCGAATCGTCGATGTGGCGGAAGCTCCCGCCCGCGTAGTCCCGGATATCCGTGACGCTCACAGACGCCGCCCCGCGGCGCCCCGCTTTCCTCACCACATGGCTTTCAAGAAAGCTTCCGAACATCTCCGGACAGATGGTAAGGACCGTGATCTTCATTATTCCTTCTCGAAGTACTCGGCGATGTGGTCCTCAAGGCCGACAGTCTTCTCCTCGGACGGCGTGACCACGCCCTCGACCGCCTCTGCCGCTGCCTCCGCGGCCGCGTCTACGTGATCCAGCAGGTCCACGTCCGCATGCGCGACGCGCTGCTCTTCCGCCTTCTTGTCATTGTCCGGCTCCGTCCAGTAGTGGGCATCCTCCGGCGGCTCCTCGTCAAGCTTCTTCACCGCCATGAGCCAGTCACCGTAGTCCTCACGCTTCCTGACGCCGTAGCTGAACGGGAAGACGATATCCGCGTCGCCGCAGATCTCCTGAAGCTTCGCAAGGGAGCCCGTGATGTCCGTGAACTGGAAGGTCGCAAACGGGACCACCCGCTTTCCGTCCAGGTCGCAGTCCTCAAGGAAGGCAGCCATATGGTCCGGAATGCCGCCCGCCCAGACAGGATATCCGACGAACACGGTGTCGTATTTCGTGAGGTCCGGGATATCCGTCACGTAGCCCGGAAGCATATGGTTCTTCCGGTCCAGTATGACGCGCTTCACAGATGAAAGAAAGCCGCCGTAGACCACGTCAGGCTCGACCTTCACCATGGGGCAGCCAAGGTCCCTGCAGATGCGCTTCGCGATTTTGGCAGTGGTTCCTGTCTTGGAATAATAAAGTACGATCGCTTTCATAATTCAGAGCTCCTCCGTTTCATCTATTTTATTGTATCCATTTTAGCACATACAGGGGGAAGAATGCTACAATCCTTCCGCTTCCTGTAAGTTACAGAAAAATTAAATTTTCCTTTTCCGCGCGCCGCATAAACTGTCAGAATTTCTTGTAAAAAGCGTCCCAGCGTGATATTATACAATATGTATTGTATAATTAATCATTATCTATTGGTTTTTGATTGTTTCGTGCATCATTATTCGAGGTATCACTTTGGATTTCCGAACGCTTCAGTATTTCAGAGTCGTCGCCCGTGAACTGAACTTCACCCGCGCCGCGGAAAAGCTCAACATGAGCCAGCCGCCGCTCTCAAGCCAGATCAAAAGCCTTGAGAACGACCTCGGCGTCCAGCTCTTCATCCGGGGCAAGCGCCGCATGCAGCTCACGGAGGCCGGGCATCTGCTCCTCCGGCGCGCAGACCAGATCCTGGACCTGGCGGAAAAGACGCGGGATGACCTGCGCTCTCTCGACAGGGAGCTCTCCGGGACCATCTGCATCGGCATGGTGGAGGGCATGGCGCCGTATCTCGCCTCCCGCTGGATCGCGAGCTTCCGCGAGGAGTACCCGCACGTTTCCTTCCGCCTCTGGAACGGTGGCGGGGACGATGTCGTCAGCCGCCTGATCCGCGGCCTGTCCGACATTGCGGTGGTCGCGCGCCCCTACGACACGGAAGCGATCGACGGCATTCCTGTGGGAAGGGAACCCTGGTGCGCGTTCATGTCCCCTGACCATCCCCTTGCGAAAACGGATGATGCCGCCCTCCCGCTGAGCGCCCTGAAGGGCGTGCCCCTGGTCGTCCCGAACCGGCGCTCCAGGATCGAAGCCATCCGCCGCTGGTTCGAAGGGATCGGCGCTGAGCCGGAGATCATCGCGGAGACCGCGAACTACATCGATGCCGTGACCATGGCGGAACAGAAGGTCGGCGTGAGCATCTACCCCATGACAAAATCCGACCCCGGGCCGAACGTTGTCCGGAAGCTCATCACCGGGCCCGCAAGGACCGCGGAGTACGATCTCGTATGGAGCCGGTCCGGGCGCCCCACCATCCTCGTAAACGAGTTCATCAACTTTGTTAGCGACTGCCTGGAGCAGGACCCCGACGAAGGCTTCAACAAAGGGATCATCCCGGCCGACGCTGAGATCCTGTAGAATCAAAAGACCGCGGCATCATTCGATGCCGCGGATCACTTTGTAAAGAAGGGTATAAAGCTGGTCTGCCTCCTCCCCGGAAAGCGGAAACCTCTCTGCGATGCAGCCCGGGACAGGACGGGCCTCCTCCCGGAGCGCCTGCCCCTTTTCCGTGAGGCTGATAAAGACGACACGCTCATCATCCGTCCCGCGGTTCCGGCGCACATAGCCGGCCTGCTCAAGCTTCTTCAGAAGCGGCGTCAGCGTCCCGCTGTCCAGCCAGAGCTTCTCCGATAGCTCCCCGACGGAAAGATCCCCGTACTCCCAGAGCGCAAGAAATACGATGTACTGCGTATAGGTGATCCCGAGCGGCTTAAGGAACGGTGTATACCCGCTTACCACACGCCTCGCGGCCGCGTACAGCGGAAGACACAGCTGATTCTCAAGCATCATGCTCTCGTCTCCGTATGCGGTCCTTCCCGCTGTCTGATCCTTCTTCATGCCCCACCCCGATTCTCAGTTACAGGAGCGCCTCCACGCACTTCGAGACCTCAGCCATATCGATGGTCGGCTCGAACCTTGCGACGACTTCCCCGTTCCTGTCGATGACAAATTTTGTAAAGTTCCATTTGATCTCTGCGTTGTTCTCATAATCCGGATCGATCTTCTTCAGCATGTCCGCCATGAATGCAGCCATCTTGCTGTCGCCGAAACCGGAGAACGACTTCTGGCTCTTCAGGTACTTGAACAGCGGCAGCGCGTTCTCACCGTTCACCTCAGACTTCTTCATCTGCGGGAACTGCGTGTTGTACTTCAGCTGGCAGAAGGTGTGGATCTCCTCATCCGACTCCGGCGTCTGCCCCGCAAACTGGTTGCACGGCACGTCGATGATCTCAAGGCCCTTCTCATGGAACTTCTCGTACATCTCCTCGAGGTCCTTGTAGTGGGGAGTGAACCCGCAGCCCGTCGCGGTGTTGACGACCAGGATGACCTTTCCTTCATAATTCTTCATGGAAATGTCCCCGTTCTTCACTGACGGCACGCTGTAATCATAGATACTCATTAAGATCTCCTTTCACGCTTTCAAAAAAAAGCGATAGAAACCTCCCATCTGTCTGTCATTATAATACGAAACGATGGGAAACGAAAGTGCTATTGACAAATAAGTTAAAGACGTTCACTTATTTTCATCAATTATATTGTATCAAATTTTATAAGAATGTCAAGATTATTTACTTTCGGCCCGGAACAGTCTATGATAAGGACAACTTACGCAAGGAGAACCGAATGAATATGCCGGATAATACCATAAGGCGCGGCCTAAGCCGCAGCCAGATCAAATACATCGCGACCTTTGCCATGGTGCTGAACCACATCGCGGCGGTCTTTTTAAACACCGGCACCTGGCAGTTCTCGCTCTTAAGCGGCATCGGCTACATGACCGCCCCCGTCATGTGCCGCCTCCTGCCGGACAGCTTCGCGCACACGCGGTCACGGACCGCCTTCGGCCTCCGCCTGCTCCTCTTCGCCTTTCTATCGCAGATCCCGTTCACACTTGCCTTCTACAGCTTCCTCGGCGGCCGCTTCGAGCTCAACATGCTCTTCACCCTGTACCTCTGCTTCCTGCTTCTCTCGATCCAGGAATACGTCCGCTTCGTGCCGCTCAGGTACCTGCTCGTCTTCCTGATCCTCTTCGCGAGCCTCTGGTGCGACTGGGGCCTCCTTGCCCCCGCCTACGTCCTCATCTTCAACGAAGTCCGGCTCGGGAACATCAGCGAAGGCACGGGATGGATCTTCACGCTCCTGATCGCTTACCTGTCGGACATCCTGAATCTTGTGACAGGAATCGCGCTCAACGGAAACGCCGGCCCCGCGCGTTTCCTGAACCTCCTTCTCATCATGACCGGCCCCGCGGTCGCGGCGTTCCTCTTCCTCCGCTGCTACACAGGAAAAGAAAAGGAGAAGGGCAGCGCCTTCTCCAAGTGGTTCTTCTATATTTTCTATCCCGCGCATCTTCTCGTGCTCGTACTGATCCGGGAGATGATCGTAAGCCGCTGAACGCTGCAGCGGTCCCTTATCCCGCCATCCCCGTCACGAGGAAAAACAGCATGATCAGCGGCTGATGCAGAATATAGACCAGCATGGCATGGCGGCCGATGCAGGCAAAGACCCGGAGCACTGCCGGCTGTCTGGATACCGTGTTTTCCTTCAGGAACGCGCCCTCCGGCGCGTTCTTTTTTTTTGCACTTTCTTTCTCTGTGCCCCTTTCCTGCACGCTGCTGTTCTGTGTGCTCTCTTCCCGCGCGCCGCTCACAGGCATATTGCCGTTCTGCGCGTTCTCTGCCCCTTCGCTCTCCTTCCGGCTCTTCCCGGTCTTCCACATGCCGTGCGCAAAGTAACCTGCAAGGAACAGGAAGAACCACGGGATCAGCGAGAAGTAATCCGTCGAAAAGAAGGAGGGATACGGGAAGCCGAAATACGTCGTGAAAAGGTCCCGGTAAAGCGCCTTCGGAAGATAAGCAATGACCAGTCGCTCAAAGCCGAGCGAGCCCGCGTTCACGTTCCGCGTGAGAAAGAACAGTAGGGCCGCAGCAAGAAAGCCGTAAAGAGGTCTGCCGCCAGGGCCTTTGTCAGAGCTTTGGAACCCGTTATGTTCTCCATTATGTTCTCTGTCATGTTCTCCGCCGCGCTTCCCGCTGTGATCCAGAAGACGGTCCAACGGGATCATCAGGAGGATACAGGACCCGATCAGCGTGAGGACGCCGAAAATGATCCTCGACTCCGGCATGAAAAAAAGGGTCAGCGCCGTGATGAGAAGCCCCGCGCCGGACACCAGCATCCCCCGCTTCAGGGGGTGGCGGTCAAAGCGCCAGCTGAAGCCCGCAAGGAAAATGAAGGTCCAGCAGATGCTCTGCTGCCACACATAGCCAGACAGCGCCCTGTAACAGGGCGCATGGACGCCGTACAGCCACACTGCGTCCCACATGCCGTGGTAAAGCACCATGCTGACCGCCGTAAACCCGCGCAGCGCGTCCAGCCAGAGAAGTCGTTTCTTCCTGCTCATCCTGTTCTTTTCTGTCCTCTGTCCTTTTCTCTTCTGTCCGATCTCTCCAGCCAGAACCTCTCCCGCCGGGTCCTCTCCCGCCGGATCCTCTCCCGCGTATCTGCAGCTTACCTCTGCTTTTTCTTCTTCGCGGCCTCCGTGGTAATGGCGCCGATGCGGGACATGAGACCGTCCTGGAAGGTCGCGTACGGTTCGATCTTCTTTAACAGCCCGTACGTCAGGTCCTCAAGGTTATGGATGTACTGGTTGATCTCCATCTTCCGCCCGTCCTTCATCTTAAACTCCACCGGCACCGTGTCGAACGGCCCCCAGGGCCGGTAATAGGCTTCCCTGAACTCCGTGTAGGGGTAAAAGACGCTCCGCCCCCAGG
>CACXDR010000237.1 GCA_902766415.1 uncultured Lachnospiraceae bacterium | reverse complement strand
TGTACGGCGCCCATGAAGGCGGCGCTTGACCGTATGGTCTACGCGCTGAACAAATACTACGGAGATGAAAAAGGCCCGTCCATCTGGGCGGGAAAAAGGCTCTCGGCTATTACGACCTGCGGCTACCGGCCGGAGAAGGGCACGGATCTTTTTGAAGAGGGGATGAAGCGCTACGCGAAGCATTCGGGCCTGGTCTGGCAGGGGCTGCTGTGCGAGCGTCATCTCGGATACAAAACGGTATTTATGGACGAAGAAAAGCGGGAACACGCGGAAGCCTTCGCACAGGAGATCATGAAATGAGCCATGGGGACTGTCCCCATGGCTCAACATTTTTATGGATAAACAACAAAAACGGATTCTCCGTGAGATAATCAACAGAATGACACGAATCTGTTTGACCATGGGGACAGTCCCCATGGTCGAAGATCAGCCGCGGGTCTTGCCGCCGGCGATGTTCATGGTGATGCCGTGGACGTAGGAAGCGCGGTCGGAGGCCATGAAGGCGACCACGTTCGCGACCTCGGTCAGCTTTCCGGAGCGGCCGAGCGGCGTGGTGGACGTGCTCTTGTAGCCCTCGCGGAGCTTCTCGACGGTGATGCCGCGGGTGTACGCGAGCGCGGACTCATAGGCGTCGGTGCGGAGGCCGGTCGCCTCGAGGATGCCGGGCGCGACGCCGACGACGCGGACGCCCTTCTTTCCGAGCTCCTTCGCCCAGGAGCGGGTGAGGGAGTTGACCGCGTTCTTGGAGGCCGCGTAGACGCTCTGGCCCTCAGACCCCTCCAGGCCGCTCTCGGAGGACATGTTGATGATGACGCCGGAGCCCTTCGCGACCATGAGCCTGCCTGCCGCCTGCGCGCAGAGGTAAACACCCTTCAGGTTGATGTTCATGACCTTGTCCCAGATCTTCTCGGACAGCTCATGCTGGTTTCCCGGGTCCACAAGAAGCGCGGGGATGTTGATGCCCGCGTTGTTCACGAGGACGTCGACCGTGCCGAACTTCTTTACGACCGCATCGACGGAAGCATTGACTGCCTCTGCGCTCGTGACGTCCGTCACGCAGTAAAGATAATTCTCCTCCGTGGCTCCCTCAAAGACGGGCGTCTCGGGGTTTACGTCGAATACAGCCACCTTTGCGCCGTCGGCGAAGAATTCCTCCACGACTGCGCGGCCGATGCCGGACGCGCCTCCGGTGACGATCACTGCCTTGTTCTCAAGATCGAGCCATGTTCTGTCCATGTGTTCCCTCCTTGTTTGATAAATAGTTGGATTGTGTTAAACTGACTGTATCATACCATATCCGGAGCAGGATTTCACCGTCCGGATACCAAAGGAGAAACGATTATGAAACGGGGAGCGATTTTTGATATGGACGGGCTGATGTTCGACACGGAGCGCCTGTACCAGAAGCTTTGGAAGGAGCTTGTCACCGCGCACGGCGCGGATTTTGACCCGGCCTTCCTTTCCGCAGTCGCAGGGACCAGCGGAAAGAAGATGGCGGATACGATCCGGAGCTTCTTTCCCTCCATCGACCCGGCGGCTATCATGAAGGAATGCTACGCGGGGATCGACCGGGTGACAGCGGAAAGAGTCCCCGAAAAGCCGGGCATCCATGAGCTCATCGCCTTCTTCAGGGAGAACGGCGTGAAGATCGCCGTCGCGAGCAGCAGCGCGGAGCACGCGATCGAGCATCACCTCCGCGTGACCGGGCTCAGGGATTCCGTGGATGCGGTCGTCTCAGGAGCGAATGTGAAAAACGGGAAGCCTGCGCCGGACATTTTCCTTCTCGCGGCGGAGAAGATCGGGCTTCCGGCCGGGGACTGCTACGTCCTCGAGGACGGGATCAACGGAGTGCACGCGGGACTTGCCGCGGGGGCGCAGACGATCATGATCCCGGATACGATGCAGCCGACGGAGGATATCCTTGCATCGGAGACAAGGATATTCCCGGATCTTCTGGCCTGTCTTGAGGCGATCCGGGCGGGAACACTGTAAAAGGGAGGATAACATATGCTGCATACCGGAGCAGAAAGAACAAAGCTTGCTTACGCTGCCGCAGCGGTAGCGCTTGCGGGCGTCCTCCGGTACCTGGATTACCTCATGCAGGACAGGAGCTGGTTCCTTTTCGCGGATACCATGATCTACATCGCGATCATCGTCGGCTGGATGTATTCAATGACCGAAAGGATCATAGACCCCAAGATCCGCAGGTATCAGCGGGGCATCGCGGACTGCATGATCCTGTTCCTTCTCCTGAGAGCCTGCAGAAACGATTATTTTGCGGAGCTTCCGATCCTCGGGCGGCTCTGCTGGTACGCGTATTACATCCCGTCCGCGCTGGTGCCTTTATATATGGCACGCACTGCGTTTC
>CACXDR010000236.1 GCA_902766415.1 uncultured Lachnospiraceae bacterium | reverse complement strand
TCGATCCCGTAGTGCGCGCCCATGCGGCGCACCATGGCCTTTTTCATGACCGACTGGATGTCGGAGGGCGAGAAGAGCCTGCTGTTGATCGACGTGGCCTTTGTGACCCAGAACTTCGCGTTCTTCGGGAGATACTCCTCCCAGGGGATCTCCGCCGTCCTGTCAAAGAGCTCCTCAAAGCTTTCCGCCCGGAACCTGCCGGCCTCGATCATGACGCGCTCCGCGGTGCGGAGCCACACGTTGGCGCGCGCTATGGCCTCCGCGTCGCCGGCGAAATTCACCTTTCCGTTTTCCGTGCGCGTCACGTCGTACCCGAGGTCCGTGATCTCGCGCTTCAGTACCGCCTCAAGCCCGAAATGGCAGGGTGCGGTGAGTTCAAATATCCTGTTCAAGCAGTTCTCCCGCGGCGTTCCGCGCCGCTTATTCCGATCTGGTCCGTGAGGAATGATATCTTATCAATAATACAGGAAAAAAAGAGCATCCGCAAGAAAAACCCTTGCGGATGCTGCTGTCTGTGTTTATTAATCCCCGAGCACGTTCCGGATGGTGAACGGCGTGTCGTAGTCCCAGGCCGTCATGCGGATGCCCTTGCCGGTCCCGACCGCGTGCACGCACTTGCCGTCCCCGACGTAAATGCTTACGTGGTTCACGACGCCGTCCTTGTTGCTCCCGTCGTAGGCGATGATGTCGCCCGGGCGCATCTCGGAGGCGCTGACCGCGCGTCCCGACGTCGCCTGGGAAGCGGACTGGTGGTAAAGGCTCACGCCTGCCGCGTTCCTCATGACGTACATGACAAAACCGGAGCAGTCAAAGCCGCCCTCCGGGGTGGAGCCGCCGTACACGTAGGTCCCGCCGATAAAGCTCTTCGCCATCGCGACGATCCGCTCGCGGGTGTCGCTGATCTGGCTCCAGTCCGTGGCGGACGCGCCGCCGGCCGTGACCGTAGGCTCATTGACGCCGTGGTTCCCCGCGGTGACCATGCCCGCGCCCGGCGCGCCCGGTCCGTGCGTGACGTCCATCTCACTCGTGTCGACGCCGCGGAACGGCCCGTTCGGGTCCGGGGCTGCCGCGGACGGATCCGTGGCCGCCTGGGAGGGATCCTGGGCTGCCGCGGAGGTCTCAGGCGCTGCCGCCGTGGTCTCCTCCGGCGTTTCTGCCGGCGAAGGGGACTTCGCTTCTGTTTCGGGAGCCTCCGCCGGGGAGGTCTCCGGTGCCTTCTGCTCTTCTGTCTCCGCGGGTGCCGCGGTCTCGTCCATCAGGTTCCTCGGGGACTGCGCCGCCTTCGTCTCCGCCTCCGTGGAGACTGCCGCCGATTCCTCGGGTGCCGAAAGGCTTACGCTGCCGGACGATACGGTCTCCGCCTTCGCGGACTCCTCCGCTTCAGCCGTGGTCCTTGCCTGCGTGGTCTCCGCCGCCTTTGTCTCCGCAGGAGCCGTGGTCTCGTCCATCAGGTTCCTCGGGGGCTGCGTCACCGCCTTCGTTTCCGCCGCCGAGGTCTGCGGGGGTTTTGTTTCCGCCGCCGTGCCCTGTGCCGTTTCGCCCGTTCCCGCGGCCTTCGTCGCCGCCGCGGTCGTCTCAGGGACCGGTACCATGGGGACAAAGCCCTGGTCCTCCGTGACCTTCAGTTCTGCCGCCTCCGCCTTCGTGTTCCCGCCCTGCTGGACCTCTCCGGCAGCCGCGCCCGGCGCGCCGACGATGGCGCCGGAAGCCTGGGCCGCAAAGGCCGGCGCCGCAACGGACGCCGAAAGGCAGAAGGCCAGGACGAAAGCGCCGCAAAAGCTTTTCAGTGATCTCATGGACCCTCCGGTGATAGGAAATCGTAACTGCCGGGGCGCGACGCCGCGGCAGATGTCGTCAGGAGCTGCTGAAACACAAGTATTACAAAATTGTTTCGGCAAGTATCAGTATAGGGTCCTGCCGGGCGGAAGTCAATGCAGGAAACTTTACGATCTCTTTAAAATGCGTTTATACCTGCTGATACAGAAAAGGCCGGGCGCTGCCGCCCGGCCTGCATATTCAGTTTTCAGTTATCCGAGGAAGCTCGCGATCCTCACCGGCGTGCGGTAATCCCATCTCGAGATCTTGATCCCCGTTTTTTCCGTGGACGCGTGGACGATCTGCCCGTTCCCGATATACATGGCGACATGATCGACACCGCCCCTGCCGTGCGTGTAGAAGAGAAGGTCGCCCGGCTGCATTTCCTCCGCCGTGACGGTCCGTCCTTCCGTGGACTGGTCCCTCGACGTCCTGCTGACATAGACGCCTGCCGCGTTCCCGAGGATGTACCTCGTAAAGCCCGAGCAGTCGACGCCGGAATGCGGATCCTCTCCGCCGTACACATATCTGTTTCCGAGGAAGCTGAGCGCGTAGTTGACGACCGAGCTCCGGATCGTGCTCTGCTCCTCCTCCGCGGTCTCCGCAGCTGCGCCTTCCGGGGCGTTCTCCGTCCCGCCGGCCTGGAGCGCGAGCTCCGCGGCCGCCTCTTCCTCTCTCGCCTCGGCGTCAGCCTTGAGATCCTGCTGCTCGAGGACCCAGGACGCCTTGTTCTTCGTCACGATCGCGGCGTTCGCCGTTCCCGCGGACGACAGGCTGAAAAGAAACGCGCAGGCAAATAAGACCAGGTATGATGACAGTTTCTTCATTCGCAATAATCCTTTCTCCGTAACAAATATTAAAATGATAATACTAAATGTTACATATTTGTTACGTTGCCAAGTATAATTATTACGAAGTCTCCTGTCAACCCTTTCAAAATATCTTTATTAATTCTTAATATATCTGCCCTATCTTCCGCTGAACATCCGCATGATCATCATGACGATGAAAAGCGGGAAAAGGATAGGCCAGAGAAGCCGGACCAGGCCGAAGAACACGAGGAGGACCACCACGAGGATCAGGACCAGCAGGGCGACTGCCGCGTTCCCGGAAAGGAAGAACTGCCCGCCCGGGCGGTCCCCGCCGCCGTAGCCGTTTCCGTACCGTTCCTCCTCCCGGCTGCCGTCTTCCCGGCTGCCGTAGCCGCCGGAGGGTTCCGCGTTGTTCGCGCTTCCCGGGTTCTCATCCGGAATGCCGTCCACGACATATCCGCCCGCGTCCAGGATGGACCGGCCGATCAGGCGCGGGCTTCCCAGCGCCTCGAGGACCTCCTCCTCGGGGATCCCCTTCGCCTTTTCCGACTCGATATACTGATCGTAGTAGCTCATGTTTTCCGCGACCAGCACGTCCGCGCCCTCGGCGAGGAGCGTTTCGCGGAGTCCTTCAAGAAATTCCTGTTTCGTCATACGCAACTCCCATGGTCGGATCGTCAGATCCTGTGGATAAACAGTCCGCTCCTTAATTTCGGCTCGAACCAGGTCGACTTCGGGGGCATGAGCCGCCCGAGGTCCGCGACGGCGGTCAGCTCCTCAAAGCTGGTCGGGTACATGGAAAACGCAGCTGCCGCGCCTTCGTCCACGAGCCTCATGAGCTCCGCGTTCCCGCGGATGCCGCCGACAAAGGAAAGGCGCCCGTCCGTCCGCGGGTCAAGGATCCCTAGGACGCGGTTCAGCGTGGTGTTCTGCAGATAGGAAACGTCCAGGTCCTCGACCGGGTCCCCGGAAAAATACTCTTCCCTCGCCTTAAGCTCGTACCAGCTGTGGTCCATGTAGAGCCCGATCACGCCCTTTTCGGAGGGCTCGACCGGCTCCTCCCCGCAGTAATAGACGTGGAACGCGGCGTCGCACTCCAGAAGGAAGTCCTCCGGAGTAAGCCCGCAGAGGTCCTTCACGACCCTGTTGTACGGCAGGATCATGAGCTCGTCCGCCGGAAAGGTAACGGAAAGGAAATAGTTGTACGGCTCCTCCCCGGTATAGGCCGGGTCCTTCGCGCGCCGCTCCTCCGCGGCCCGGACGGCCGCCGCCGCGCGGTGATGCCCGTCCGCGATGTACACCGCGGGGATCCCGCGGAACGCTTCCGCGATCCTTTCCACTGCAGCGCTGTCCGAGACCTTGAAAACGCGGTGGCGGATGCCGTCGTCCGCGAGGAAGTCATAAAGCGGCTTCTGCTCCTTCGCGGCCGCCGCCGCTTCCTTCAGCGCCGCGTCCGGCTGCGCTGCCAGCAGCACGGGGCCTGTCTGCGCGCCGAGCGCGTCCACGTGGCGGATCCTGTCCCGCTCCTTGTCCTCCCTGGTGTTTTCATGCTTCCTGACGACGCCGTTCAGATAGTCGTCGACGGACGCGCAGGCCACGATGCCCGTCTGGACGTGCCCCGGCATCACCCCGGAAAGGGGGCCTGCCTCCACCGTCAGTTCATAGATATAGTACGCTTCGTCCGGATCCTCCGTGTAGGTCCCCGCGGCAGCTGCCGCGTCGAAAAGCTCCCGCGCCTTCCGGTAGACCTCGTCCGCGCAGGGGTCCGTGCCCTCCGGCAGCCGGGTCTCGGCGCGGTCGATGTTCAGGAAGGACAGCGTGTTCCCCCGCACCGCCTCCCTTGCTTCCTTGCTTGTATATACGTCATAAGGCAGAGCCGCAACAAGCTGCGCCGCCCTCTCTTCCGGGCGTACGCACCTGAAGGGTCTTAAGATCGCCATTTTCAGCTGTATGCCTCCTGTGATATCGTGCTCTCCGGCGCCCCGGCGCCTCCGAGCCTTCTCTATAGTACCACGAAAACGCGGATCCCGCAGAAAAAAGACTGCCGCACCAAGGAATCTTCAAAGCCCTGGTGCGGCAGCCCCTTCATATTCCGTTTCTGCGCCGGTCCGTCATTCGATGATCCTTACCTTGATCACGCCGCCGACTGCCTTCAGCTCGTTGATGTTCTCCTCCGTCAGGGCCGTCTCAAGGTCGAACATGGAATACGCGTACTTGTCGCGGCTCTTGTTCATCATGTTCGCGATGTTGACGTTGTCCTTCGCGAGGATCGCGGTGAACTGTCCGATCATGTTCGGGACGTTCCTGTGGAGCAGCGCGATGCGCTGCGCCGTCTGGCACACGCCCATGTCGCACGCCGGGTAGTTCACGGAATTACGGATGTTGCCGTTGTCGAGGTAGTCCATAAGCTCCCTGACCGCCATGACCGCGCAGTTGTCCTCGGCCTCCTCGGTGGA
>CACXDR010000235.1 GCA_902766415.1 uncultured Lachnospiraceae bacterium | reverse complement strand
TACACAAATACGTAGCGGTCCAGGCGGGCGAAGGCCTCTTCCATGCGGGCCCGCGGGAGCGCGAGGTTCATGCGGATGGTGTTCTCGTTCAGGAACGGGCGCCCGTCCTGCCAGTCGACGCCGGCCTCGAAGCCGGCCCTGCGGAGGTCGTTGATCGTGATCCCGTGCGCCTCGCACCAGCCGGTGCAGTCCGGATACAGAAGGTAGGTCCCTTCCGGCTTCGCGAGCTCCACGCCCGGCCAGTTCTTCCTGATGTGGTCCACCGCCCAGGAAACGTTGCCGGACAGCACGGAGCAGAGCTCATCCGTCCACTGCTCCCCCTCGGGGCTGTAGGCGCCGATCAGCGCGTACATGGACAGCACGTTCATGCAGTTGTAGTGCGAGAGCGATCCTTCCTTCCGCACCCTGTCGCGGAGCCACCGGTCGTAGATCACGTGGTAGCTTCCGACCAGGCCCGCGAGGTTGAAGGTCTTGGAGGGCGCGTAAAACGCCGCCGTCCGCCGCTTCGCGTCGCCGGAAATGCTCTGCGTCGGGATGTGCCTGTGCCCGTCAAGAAGGATATCCGACCAGATCTCGTCGGAAATAACGTACACGTCGTGCTTTCTGTAGATCTCCATGGCCTTCTCGATCTCCCACGCCTCCCAGACGCGCCCGGAGGGGTTGTGCGGGGAGCAGAAGATCGCGCAGTGGATGGGATTCGCGGAAAGCTTTTTCTCCATATCCTCGTAATCCATCCGCCACACGCCGTCCTGGTCCCTGTAAAGCGGGGACAGCACCGCACGGTAGCCGTTGTTTTCCATGACCTTCGTGAAGCCGATATAGGTCGGGGAATGCACCAGGATCCCGTCTCCCGGGCTCGCGAGGGCGTGGAGCGCGCTGACCACGCCGCCGAGGACGCTGTTCTCGTAGCCGATCAGCTCCGGCGCGAGGTCGTCCGCGCCCTTTCTCACCGCGTGCCAGCGGATGATCGCGTCGAAGTATTCGGTCCGCGGCTCGAAGTACCCGTACAGCGGGTGCGCGGAGCGCTTCATGAGCGCTTCCGGGATGGTCGGCACCGTCTTGAAATTCATGTCCGCGACCCACATCGGAATGTGGTCGAGCCCGTCGCGCACCGTGATCCCCTTCCTGTATTCCGACCCCGCCGGCGGGTCCACCGCGATCGCGTCCATCCCGTGCCGGTCAGGGAGCGTGGTAAAGTCAAATTTCATATGTGCCCTCCTCTCTTTGTGCCGGGTCCTGCGGACGATGCTCCTGCCCCGGCGGCTTTTGTCCCTGCCGCCGCCCCGGTCCTTCCGTGTTGAAAACAAACTGCTCCGCGAAAACTGGTACTTGCATTTCTGCCCGGGAAAGCTTATATTAAATCTCCCGCATTTCTTATATCTTCCGCATTTCTTATATCTTCACCGTTTCCTGTACCCGTCCCTGCACACATCCAAACAGAAAGGAGTCCTGATGGACGCGATCCTCTTCCTCGGCGGTTTCTCATTTGTCTGTTACCTGTGCTACATGCTCGGCCGGTGCGCGGCTGTCCGCGACATCTGTGAAGGGAAGGTCTGTGAAGACCTGGACTACTGGTTCAGCAGGCATTCACACGATAAGGAATGAAGCTTCTCCGGATACTGTTTTCTTTCGGCCTGCGCCGGTCTTTTAAGACCGCGCAGGTTTTACCATTCTTCCAGGATCTTTTTATAATCGAGCTTCCTCGCGACCTTCCTGTAAACATAGAGAAGGCACAGAAGGCTGAACACCAGCTGGATCACGTAGACGATCGTGGTGCCCACGTCCCCGGTGGTATAGGAACCGGTATTTTCCACGTCCGGGAACAAAAAGATCTGGTTCATGAAGTCCGGAATGAAATCGTACAGGCCGTGGACGATCGCAAGCCCGAGAAGGTTCCTGGTCTTCCAGTACAGGATCATATACATGCTTCCGGATATAAGCAGGTTCACGATCTTCAGCACGAACTGCAGGGTCTCCTGGAGGTTTGAAAAATCGACGCTTACGACGTGGACATAGCCGAACAGAAGGCCCGAGATCAGCGCGGTAAATAAAAACGGATGCCTGGTCTTCCTCAGCGCCGGCAGCAGCGCGTCGCACGCGCAGGCCCTGAAGCATCCCTCCTCGTAGATGCCGACCATGAACATGTTTGCCGCCGCAAGGAGGAAATTGAGCGGCCAGCCGGGCATGGCCGGCGGCCTGTCCATGATCCAGGAAAGGACGCCGAACAGTGAGAAGATGCCCGGAAAGATCAGGATCGGCGCCAGCGTCCGTACCGTGTATCCGGTCTGGTTGTTAAGATATGTAAATGTCTTCTTCCCGGATATCAGGTAGAGGTAAACAAGCGTCACGACGGTAATGACGGCGAATTCCAGGAACAGGCCGGCATTATCCTCGTTGATGAACCTCGCGCCCAGGATCATCAGGCCGATCGACGAGCCGACCGACGCGAGCCAGAGCAGTATCTTCATCCAGTGTGGTTTCCCGGTTCCGGACATAACAATAATCCTCCCAAGTATTAATAATGATTTTATGATCGCCCGGCTCCCGGACCTTCCGGGGCTCCCGGACCTCCCGGGGCTCCCGGACCTTCCGGGGCTTCCGGACCTTCCGGGCCTTCCGGAAGCTTTCCCGGCAGCATCAGAACATCTTCTGTACCAGCACCATATAGATGACCGTGCCTGCCAGGATGCTGACGAGGGAATTCCGTTTCAGGACCTGAACGATGACAACGCACGCCGACGCGATCAGCTCCGGGATGCCGTAAGGACGGATCCCGGGCGTGATATCCTTCAGGCAGTAGACCACCAGAAGGCCGATCATGGCCGGCGGCAGCACTCTTCCGAGATAGGTCACGTACTTCGGCGTCCGCCTCCGGAACAGAAGAAACGGCAGCGCCCTCAAAAGGATGGTCGTGACCGACATGGCGGCAATAAGAACGGCAGTCTTCATACCCTGCCCTCCTCACGCTTCCTGAGAAGCGTCAGCACCAGCGTGATCAGCAGCATGGCAGGGATCAGGAAGTTCTCCCGCCCGAAAAGCACAAGGCAGAAAAACGTGCACAGCACGCCTGTGAGCGCCGGGACGTGATCCCCGGCGGTGAGCCACTGCTCCGTAAACGCCGCGATAAAAAGCGCCGTCATGGAAAAACTGATCCCCGCGGTTGAGAACGGGAGCACGCCGCCGATCAGGCTCCCGGTAACGCTGCCCGCGACCCAGTAGCTCTGGTTGAACAGGGATAAAAGGAACCTGTAGAGCTCCGGATCCGTCCCCTCGGGCGTCTTCCCGTCGCAGAGCAGGGAGTACGTCTCGTCCGTCAGCGCAAAGATCAGATATGGCTTGTATTTTCCGGAATCCCTGTAGATATCGATCATGGAAATGCTGTAAAAAAGATGCCTTGCGTTGACCATGACCGTCGTGATGACCGCCGTCAGGACGGAAGCGCCTCCGGAAAGAAGCCCGACGCCGACGTACTGCAAGGATCCCGCGTAGATAAAAATACTCATGGCCGCCGTCTGCAGAACGCCGTACCCGGCATCCCGCATGAGGATACCGAAGCCGATCCCCAGGACGACGTAGCCCGCGAGCACCGGGACAGACCGGTAAAAGGCCTGTCTGAGTGTCTGAATCTTCATTTCCCGCCTGCCTTTTCAAAAACCATATCCGTCAGCGCCTCGCCCAGCAGGTCCTCGGGCCTTGTGTCCGGACGGATCCATTCGCCGATGTACTGCTCCGGGAGGATCAGGGGCATCCGGTCGTGGAGAAAGCGGAGCTCCTCCCCGGGCTCCCTGGTCAGCACCACAAAGACCGGCAGCCCTTCCTCGATCCGGTACAGGCCGCAGAGCCAGGTCATGGAGGAGTCCCTCGGCTGGATCATGTACTTGTCGCCGATATGCTTCCTGCCGTCGTTCCCCTGAAGATGCTCCCATTCAAAGTACCAGGAGGCGGGGACGATGCACCTGTGCCGCTGCCAGTCCTCCCGGAAGGTGGGCTTCACCGCCGCCGTCTCTGTCCGCGCGTTCAGGAGGAGGGACCTCCCGGTGTAGCCCCATTTCATCGGAAAGACCGCCCGGTTCCCGGCGCGGTCCGGCGCGATGACCGGCGCGACGTCCGTGGGGCGGATCTCGCCGTACGTCCTGATCCCGGTCTTCCTCTGCCACCTAGCCGCAAGGGGGGAACGCTTCATTTCTTCTACGATCGCCCGGAGCTCCGGGGATTCCTCGGTCCAGTACCGTGTGCACATATCTTCTGTATCCTTGCTTTCAAAGCCCCTTCCGCGGCACGCAGGGTCCGCCGGCGGGCCATAAACTCAGTCCCTCCCGGCCAGGTCTCCCGGTCCCGGGATTCTCTCCCCGTCTTCCATGCGGCCGGATGGGACGTGTCTTTCATTTTTCAGGTCATCCAGGCGCTCCAGCAGATCAAAAACCCCGTCCTCCGAGAGAACGCCGCGCTTAAGATCCGCCGGCAGTGCTCCTGCATCGTCCGCTTCAAGATCTTCAAGCCACTCGCCGGACGTATAATACTGCTCCAGGAGCCGGCGTTTTTCCACCAGCTCTTCCGGGATCCCCTCCGCGGGATCCGCCGTCTGAAGCTCATCAAATATCTGCTCATAAAAGGAGATGCGTCTGATCCGTATCGCCGTGTCTTTGCTTTCCATGCCGTACCTCCTTTACTCCTTCCAGGCGGACCGCTTTATTGCTATCATACCACAGGCTGCGGTAAACCGGACCGGCAAGTCGGGAAACCGCCGCCTCCGGAGCTTCTCAAAAGCGTCCGCCCCGGCCGGCCCCGGCTCTTCGGCTAAGGCGCTTCAAAGCTGTACAGATCCCGTATCCCGCAAGGACTCCCAGGGTGTTCAGGATCAGATCATCGATATCCGACGCCCTGGAAGCAAAAGGCAGCTGAAGGATCTCTATGCAGAGTGAAATGAAGGCCCCGGCCGCAGTGACCTTCCGGACGCTGTCCAGCTCCCTGTAAACGACAGGCAGTATGATTCCGGTGGGAATAAACATGACAACATTGCCGGCTACATTCCAGATGATGCCCCGCAGGCTGTCGTAATCAAACAGGTGGACAAACGGAAGCAGGTTGATACGCAGAGGAAATACCGCGTCCCTCTCAAAAACAAGCGGCTGTACATGCCCGCCGGCCAGCGCTGCCGGGAAAAACACGAAGCGGATGATGACGGCAAGATCGATATACATCAATAACAGGACAGCCTCCCGTTTCCAGTCAGCCTCCCTTCGCCTCATCCGGACTGTGATCCTCACGGCCAGCCAGACCAGCGTAAAGACCAGCTCTGCCGCAAAAAAAGATATCTCCAGCATCCTGCCTCCCTGATCGCGTTAAAACGGACATCCGCGGCCCGCAGACTGCCGCCGGGCCGCATCTTCCATACCGCGTACATGCATCAAAAACGGCCGGGGCTGTCCGATCAGCGCCCGGCCGTACGATGATTTAAGTCAGTCCTGCCTGTAAACCGGCCGCTTACTGCTCCTTCGGCACGATGCCGCTGATCGCGATGATCTTAAGCTCCGGCTCCTTATCCGTCATATAGTTCGGGTCGTTCAGCCAGACCTGGCCGCTGCCCATGCAGATCCCCTGGCCGTTGGCGAACATATCCAGGGTGCTTTCTTCGTCCATAGCCTGCCGGTCGCTCTCGTCAATGGTCTTGTCCATCATATACCCGATGAAGGCATCGCTGTCTTCCAGCGTGGTGTCATTGATCACGATCGGATAGTCGATCATGTCTGCCAGCTCAGGCCAGTTTTCGCCCAGATAGGCCCTGCGGACATTGAACGCGACGACCGTTTCTATTTTCGCCTTGTCCATGGCCGTGACGCCTTCATAGTGATCCGGATCGGTGACGGTCTTCATGTCAGATGAAGGTCCCCAGGTATATACGGTCTCGCTGTCGCCGGAGGGGAGATTCTCCGTGATGGTCAGCGTATTGTCCGCAAGGCTGAAGACCGCCTTGCCGGTGCCGTCCGTATAGTCGGCCTTCTCTTCGTTCACGCTGCCGTCGCTGTTGTAGGTATACTCTGTCTTCGCCGCGTCGGTAAACTCCACGGTAAACGTGTCAGGATCCATCCGTCCGCTCATGACGGTCCTGTGATGAAACCAGGGGCTGCCGGCACAGGTCACCGTGATCCGGGCATCTTCCTTCCCCCGGGCCTCGACCAGCGCCTCCGTGCTGTATTCATTGCTGTATACGCCGACGAAATTCATGACGGGATTCTGTCCGTCGTCCTCCGCCGCGGCCTGGGCCTCAGAACCCTCCTGTGCCCCGGCCTTTGCTTCGTCTGCCGCGGCTTCGGTCTTTGCTTCGGCTTCAGTCTTTGCTTCAGCTTCAGTCTTTGCTTCGGCCTCAGCCGTGGTCTCTGCCGCCGTATCCTTCGTCTCTTCCGCTGCCTGCGTCACCGCCGCGGAGGTTTCAGCTCCGGGCGCGGCTTTTTTCCCGCACCCTGCCGCGGACAGCACGAGCGCCATGGAAACAGCAAAAGTAAAAAATATCTTCTTCATATTTACCTCCGGTATACTTGATGTCTCAGAAATTATAGCCGCATCGCCGCGTATTTTCAACCGGACCGTCACCGTTCAAACCGCACGATATAGGTCCCCAGCACCTTACGGCAGGGAACAGCGGCAGCATTTGCCGGGGTCAGCTCCTGCCGTTCATATTCGTTCACGGCAGCTTCCGGGCATGCCGGCAGTGTTTTCCCGATGCTTTTTCCGGAAGCGTCCCCTTCATGGAAGCGCCAGGCAAATTCACAGTCGCAGAACTCCTTGCCTGCCGTGATCCTTTCCGCAGGGCGGAAATCCGGTACCTCTCCCGGGAAGAAGCAGCCGTCGTTGTCCTTTTCCGCGGGACACCCTCCCTCCAGGCCCGTCCCTTCATAGACCAGGAAGAAGAACGGCGCTTCGATCGTGACCCTCTTCCCCTGTCGCTTAAAGCTCAGCCCGTCCTGCGGGCTTTCCCAGTGCCCTATATTCAGCCATCCGCGCCTTTTGCCGTGCGCGG
>CACXDR010000234.1 GCA_902766415.1 uncultured Lachnospiraceae bacterium | reverse complement strand
GCGAGAGGGACATCCCGTTCTTAAAGCAGTATGACACGAAGATCATCGTGAACGTCTGCGGGCACACGGAGGAGGAGTACCTTGCGGTGGTGGAGCGCTTAAGGGACGAGCCGGTCGACCTTCTTGAGATCAACATCTCATGTCCGAACGTGAAGGAGGGCGGCATCGCCTTCGGGCAGGACCCGAAGGCCGTTGAGTCGATCACCGCGGCGGTGAAGAAAAGGCAAAGCAGCCGGTCATCATGAAGCTTTCCCCGAACGTCACGGACATCACCGAGACCGCGCGGGCGGCGGAGGCGGGCGGCGCGGACGCGCTTTCCCTCATCAATACGCTGACCGGCATGAAGATCGACATCAACCGCCGGACCTTCGTCCTGGCGAACAGGACGGGCGGCATGTCCGGCCCGGCGATCAAGCCGGTCGCCGTGCGGATGGTCTACCAGACCGCGCAGGCGGTAGGGATCCCCATCATCGGCATGGGCGGCATCGCCTCCGCCGAGGACGCGGTGGAGTTCATCCTGGCCGGCGCGACCGCGGTCGCGGTCGGGACCGCGAATTTCGTGGATCCCTATATCACGGGCGAGGTGGTGGACGGCATCCGCAATTACATGATAAGATACGGCGTGTCCTCCGTCAGGGAACTGATCGGGGCCGTGCACTGAGACGAGGAGAAAAGATGGAACAGTACAAGCAGGAATTTATTGAGTTCATGATCGACTGCCAGGTCCTTAAGTTCGGTGATTTCGTGACGAAAAGCGGAAGGAAGACCCCGTTTTTCGTGAACACCGGCTTCTACAGGACAGGTGAACAGCTCCGCCGCCTGGGCGGGTATTACGCGAAGGCCATCAAGGACTGCTTCGGGACGGATTTCGACATCCTGTTCGGGCCGGCCTACAAGGGCATCCCGCTTTCCGTCGCGGCTTCCATGGAGCTTTCCGCGCTTTACGGCGCGAACATCGGCTACTGCTCGAACCGCAAGGAGGTCAAGGACCACGGCGACAAGGGGATCCTCCTCGGGAGCCCGGTGAAGGACGGCGACAAGGTCGTCATCATCGAGGACGTCACCACGGCGGGGACCTCGATCGGCGAGACCATGCCCATCCTGAAGGCGCAGGGGGACGTCGACGTCCTCGGCCTCGTGGTCAGCGTGGACCGCTGCGAACGGGGAAAGGGTGAAAAGAGCGCGCTCACGGAGATCTCCGAGGAGTACGGGCTCAGGACCTGCGCGATCGTCACCATGAAGGAGGTCGTCGAACATCTTTACAACCGTCCGTACAAGGGACGCGTCATCATCGACGACGAGCTGAAGGGCAGGATCGACGACTATTACAGGCAGTACGGCGTATCGTAACCAGAAGGAGGCCGGAGGGGGCCGCAGGGGAAGGCGTATGTTCAATTACAACAGAAAAAAATACCGTTTTCTCACGCCGGCGAGAAAGAGCGATGAATCCATTCTCGACAGGCCCGAGTTCATGTACCCGGAGCCGAAGAGCGCGAAACGGCAGGAGGACACGGCAGGCCTCTGGAACTATCTCCGGAAGCCCAGCTCGGAGACCGGCAGCACGGCGCTTTTCGCCTCCCTGGTCGCCCTGCTCCTCACGGCGCTCAGCTTTCACAGCATGATCCGGTCTCTCGGCAGCCCGCCGCTCAGCACCTCGGCGCTCGTGCTGAGCGCGGTCCTCTTTTCTGTCTACAGCATCCTGTGCGGCCTGGTTTCGTTTCTTGAAAAGGACAGGAGCCACCTGAATTCCTGTGCGGGACTATCTATCGGAGGCATAGTACTGATCTCATGGCTGATCACAATGTTCGTGGGAATGTAGATCCCGCAGAAGAAAGAATCCTGCTTTCCGCGGAGCGGATACGGCAGATCCCGGACGACCCGGGCGTGCCGTACCCGTTCCGTGACTTTTTTTCGGACGCCGCGCGCTTCCTGGTCAAGGTCCTTGACCTCCGGGAGGAGCTGAGGAGCGGCGCCTACCGCTGCAGGACGCTTGCGGAGATGCAGGAGCTCCAGGCGTCCGTCTACAGGGACATGCTCCCGGAAAACTATTCCGCCGGCTTCCTCGACCCCGCGTACGCGGAGCGGAAGCTCGGGAAGGGGTACGGGAGGACGCTTTCCGCGCTGTACGCGGAGCTCTTCGCCCTCCTGCGCTATGTCTATGAGGGCCGGGACGCAGACGCTGCGCCTGTCCTGGAGCTTTTCCTCGAGATCTACTGCATGTTTCCAAAGGACGGGAGGGCTTCCGGCTGCCCGCCGGTAAAGGAGATCGCGGACGCGTTCTATTACTACGCGTTCGATTATCTCGACAGGACGGTCCCGGACAGGAACCGGGAGCTTCTTCTGGCGGCCGATGTTCCTGAAGCCCTGTTCCACGGCTTCCCGGAGGACGACCCGCGCGGGCTCTTCATGACCGGGGACTATATCTCGGAGGATACCATCCGCACCGCGGCGTGCATAGGCAGGCTTTCCCGGGAGAAGGCGGAGACTGCGGCGCGCGCCTTCGTGAACGGGTTCCTGGAGGGCTTCAGGGCCGCAGGCAAGGACCTTTCGGGGAAGAAAACAGTCGCCGTCCGCTTTGTGCGCGGGTTCGAGCGGCTGGTCCTCCGGGCTTCGGAGCTTTTCGGGGAGGCCGGCCTCAGGACCATCCTTCCGGGAAGCGCCGTGCGCGTCGCGGACCGGATCCCGGGCAGCACGGAGCGGCAGCTTTCCGCGGGTCCGAACCGGCAGTTCGAATACGACCACAGGTATGACGCCGCGCTCTTCTGGGACAAGGCCTTCACGGACAGGAAGCTCTCGGAGCTCCGGCTTTCGTACGAGGCCCTGCGGACGGAGGCGCGGGAGTACGCGGGCCCGGCGGTGATCGAGTGCTTCGGCGAAACGCCGTTCGCCCCGGTGAACCGCCCGGAGGCGTTCAGCCTTTCGGAACGGCAGCGGAAGCTCCTGAACAGGTATATGACAGACCTTGTCTCGCTGAGGAACGAGTTTATGCCGGGGGAGGAGACCAGCTTTACGATCATCGCCTGGCCGCTTCCGGAGATCGGGCCCTTCTATGAGTCCCTGTTTGACGACATCATCCGCGTCAATACCTCCGCCAACAGCTTCTTCCGGGCAGTCCAGCAGAGGATCATCGACGTGCTGGTCGCCTGCGGCCACGCCGAGGTGAAGGGCAGGGG
>CACXDR010000233.1 GCA_902766415.1 uncultured Lachnospiraceae bacterium | reverse complement strand
TTCACGCAGTTCCTCAACACGATCAGCTGCTTCGGCAACGTGATGAGCTACATCAGGCTTTTCGCGGTCGGCATGGCAGGCGTGGCGATCTCCCAGAGCTTCAACGGGATCGCGGCCGGCATGCACGGGCCGATGATGATCCTCGGGGTCGTCGTCGTGCTGATCGGCCATGCGCTGAATATCGTCATGTGCTTCCTGTCTGTCGTGGTTCACGGCGTGCGTCTGAACGTCCTTGAGTTCTCCGGCCAGGTCGGCCTGGAGTGGACCGGCATCCCGTATGAACCGTTTAAAAAGCTTAACAATGAGTAATCTCAATTAAAAGAGGAGAGATATTATGAATCTTGCGTTTATTGGTATGGCTGCGGCTCTTGGTTTATCTGCTGCTGGATCAGCATTTGGCGCCGGGTTTGCCGGTATGTCTTCTGTCGGAGCCTGGAAAAAGTGCTACGCGGCCGGAAAGCCCGCCCCGTTCATCATGATCGCCTTCACCGGCGCGCCCCTTACCCAGACGATCTACGGCTTCCTTCTGATGAACTTCATCAGGAGCGCGAACTGTGATCCCGGCATGGCGCTTGGCTGCGGCATCTTCGGCGGCATCGCCATCGGCCTGTCCGCGCTGTTCCAGGGAAAGATCGCGGCTGCTTCCGCGGACGCGCTGGGCGCGACCGGAAAAGGTACGGCAAACTACTTTATCGTCATAGGTATCGCCGAGACCGTCGCCTTGTTCACACTGGTCTTCTGCCTGCTTCTTTTGAATGGCTGAGAAATCACGGAATAAATGAAAACAGTCCCGGAAACGTCCAGTTTCCGGGACTGTTTTCATGCGCGGTAAGGCGGAGAGCGGCCGCCGGGCCTGTCCGGGCGGGAACCGTCCTGCATGATGTCAGGATTCTCCGGAAGATTTTTCTGCCGTCATCTGCTATAGTGGTACATATCGCGATGTGCCGGCGGGACACCGCCCGGCAAGGGAAAGGCAAGTATTCGGTTATGAGTCGAAAGAAGCTTTTGATCCGGCTGGTCCAGGTGGCGGCAGGCCTTCTGGTATTCTCGTTTGGGATCCACCTCACGATCTACGCGAACCTGGGACTTGCGCCCTGGGACTGCCTGTCCATGGGAGTCGCGCGGCGGACGCCGCTCAATTTCGGCATGGCGGTCACGGTGATCTCAGTGCTGGTCCTTGGGATCGACCTGCTCCTTAAGGAGCGGATCGGCCTGGGGACTGTGATCGATTCGCTGCTTACCGGGTCTATGATCCAGTTTTTCCAGGACGTGAATCCTCTGCCGGAGAACACGAGCGTCCCGGTCGGGATCGTCTGTATCCTGGCAGGCTTTGTGTTTGTGTCACTGGGAATGCGGATCTATATGGGAGCGGAGCAGTGCTGCGGTCCCAGGGACGCGCTGATGGTAGGGGTCGGGAAATGGCTGCCGTCCATGCCGATCGGGTATGTGGAGGTCCTTCTGTGGTCAGTCGTGCTGCTGGCAGGATGGCTGCTCGGCGGACCGGTGGGGATCGGTACCGTGCTCAGCACCTTCGGGTCAGGCGTCATTATGCAGGCGATCTACTCGGCCCTGAAATTTGAACCCAGGGATCTGAAGCACATGGATATCATGGAAGCAATGAAGATCCTCCTGAGCGGAGAATGACGGATCGCCCGGGAACAGGGACCTGGAGCACAGAATCAGAATTTAAGGGAGGAAATAAAAATTGAGCCTGTCTTTTGTGAAGACCGATGTGGGTGCGCCGGACGCGCAGCTTATGCTTCAGGAGCTGAATGACACGCTGATGGCCATGCTTGGACATAACGGGACGAAATATGTATGCCTTGACGAGTTCAGGCTTGACAAGGCATTTTTCCTGGTTGGGTATGACGGCGGAACGCCGGTCTGCTGTGCCGGGATCCGCAGGATGGACGACGTGACCGGGGAGGTGAAGCGCGTCTATGCCCGGAAGAACAAAAAGGGGATCGGAGCGGCCCTGATGAAAGCGCTGGAGGAGCAGTCCCGGGAGACCGGATACCGCCGCCTGGTGCTGGAGTGCCGGGACAGCAATCCCCATGCCATCAGCTTTTATATGCGGAACGGCTATACCCGGTGTGAAAACTATCCGCCGTATGAAGAGGAGGACGATGCTGTCTGCCTGGAGAAGGAGCTGGTCTGAGATCATGCTTTCAGAAACGGGATCCGGACAGGAAAGGGCCGGAGGCATCAGTACTTCGACAGAGATATGAAAGGCAGAAGGATGAAGACTGCAAGGATCGGAAATGTTGTCGTCGGCGAAGGAATGCCCAAGGTGATCGTGCCGGTCGTCGGCGCCACGAAGGAGGAGATCATCGCGAAGGGGGAGGAGCTCAGTGCGCTTCCCTTCGACGTGGTGGAATGGCGCGCGGATTTCTATGAGGATGCCCACAGCCTTCCAACGCTTCTTCTGACGTTTGCGGACATGAAAAAGGCCCTTCGCGGAAAGCCCGTCCTGTTCACGCTGCGGACCGCGAAGGAAGGCGGCATGAAGGAGATCGGGCCGGAGGCGTACGTCGATATGAACATCGCTGTCGCCGATTCCGGTCTTGCGGACGCGGTGGATGTGGAGCTCTTTACCGGGGACGACCTGGTGCGCCGCGCGATCGGCGGGATCCACAGGGCCGGAAGGGCCGTGGTCGCCTCCAGCCACGATTTCCGGGCGACGCCCGATAAGGAGGAGATGATCCGCCGCATGCGAAGGATGCAGGAGCTTGGGGCGGATATCCTGAAGATCGCCGTCATGCCGCAGAGCATGGCGGACGTACTGACGCTTTTAAGCGCTACGGAGGAAATGTTCCGCTGCTACGCCGAGCGTCCGCTGGTCACGATGTCCATGTCTCCCGCAGGTGTCATCAGCCGGCTTTGCGGGGAGGCCTTCGGCTCCGCCATGACCTTCGGCGCAGTCGGGAAGACCTCGGCGCCGGGGCAGATCCCGGTGGAGCAGCTGAACACCGCGCTGAAGATCCTTCACGACGCGGGATGATAATGGTATGATATCGTCTGCTGAGGGCTGTGTCCCCCGGAAAAAAACAGACAGAAGGGTCAAAAAGATATGGAAGATGTTTCAAATGAAATTCAGAAAAAAGACCGGGTGATCTGGGCATGGTTCCCCGTGACGCTCATCACCGCGGTCTTCTGCTGCGTCCTGTGGGGCAGCGCGTCGCCGGCGATCAAGATCGCGTATGAGCTGTTCCGGATCCC
>CACXDR010000232.1 GCA_902766415.1 uncultured Lachnospiraceae bacterium | reverse complement strand
GCTCGTTCCTGCCCTGCTCGAAGGTGATGCCGAAGACCTGCTTGTGCTCGACCGGATCCGGCTTATAGGACGGATCGATCTGGATCACGTTGTAGTTGCCGTTCTTTTTCTGCTTCAGGATCTCCAGGGCGTCGTCGTCATAACCCGGCGCGATCACGCCGTCGGAGACCTCGCGCTTGATGAGGCGGGCGGTCGCGGCGTCGCAGGGATCGGACAGCGCGATGAAGTCGCCGAAGGAGGACATGCGGTCCGCGCCGCGGGCACGCGCGTAGGCGCTTGCGAGGGGCGTCAGCTCACCGACGTCATCGACCCAGTAGATCTTCTTCAGGACATCCGTCAGCGGCCTTCCGGTTGCGGCGCCTGCCGGCGAAACGTGCTTGAAGGACGTGGCGGAGGGAAGCCCTGTCGCCTTCTTCAGCTCGGAAACGAGCTGCCAGCCGTTCAGCGCGTCCATAAAGTTGATGTAGCCCGGGCGCCCGTTCACGACCGTAACGGGAAGCTCTGATCCGTCCGCCATGAAGATGCGGGAAGGCTTCTGGTTCGGGTTGCAGCCGTATTTCAAAGCAAGTTCATTCATATGTATCACCTCTCCTTTCACTCAGGCGTTCTTGTTGACGATCCGGGTCTCGGCCTTTCCGGTCACCGGATCCAGATACCGTACAAACAGCGACACCTTGTTGTCCTCGTTCAGGTTCTCCCAGAGCTTCTCCGTAAACTCGTCGATGCCGCCGGAAAGCGCGACCTTGACCGGCTCGCCCTCGAAGCTCGGCAGCGGGTTCCCGTCCGTCATGTAGGTGTGGATGAAATGGCCCTCGCCCGCCTTCGGGACGCCGAAGTCGTAGGTGAAGCGCAGGCAGGAGGAGGGGTCTCCGGAGTTGCTCTTAAGGATGCTTAAGCAGTATGTGAACGCGCCGTCCTCCGCAGTCACCATGCCGGAGATGCGGGGCGTGTAGTTCGGGCCGTCCGGCTCGAACTCGCGGCTCCTCAGGGACTCCTCGAAGGTCAGGCCCTTCTCAAGGCCCTCGTAGATGGTATCCGTCTGGCCGCCGTTCGTGACGATGGGATGGCTTCCCAGGACCCTGACCGGGGAATAGATGATAAGGGAGGGGTCCACCATCTTCGAAGGATCAAAGGCCTCCGTCCGGATGCCCTCGCCCTCCGTCACGAAGACGCGGTTCCTGGAATTCGTGCTCCTGCCCATAATGAAATAGGCCATAACAGCCTGCTTCCCGTCCTCCGAGCATCCAAGCACGATGCCGCGTCCCGGATAGCTGTTGCCCTTTACGTCGTCAAATAAAGAGATCTTCTTCATTATTCCTCCTGAAATCTAAGTGCGGATCTTCTTGCCACCGGTCCCGGGGCAAAGCCCCTTTTCCGTTATCTCATGATATCACCCCTTCAAAATTCATTCAAGGATACCTTTGAATTCGATGGATATTTGAAACGCCTTCGTATATAATCATCTGTGACTTCCGCCTCCCGGGAGCAGTTCCTGCAGGACGCGGGGTCAAAGCCCGATTGTCTTTCCATTTAGAAGGAGGCTGACCTTAGAATGAGACATCTTCTGAACCCCCTTGACTTTTCGGTCGAAGAGATCGACCGGATCCTTGATCTCGCGGACAGCATCGAGAAGAACAGGGCCGCCTACGCCCATGTCTGCGACGGACTGAAGCTCGCCACCCTTTTTTACGAGCCCAGCACCCGGACCCGGCTTTCCTTTGAATCCGCCATGCTGAACCTCGGCGGCTCCATCCTGGGATTCCAGTCCGCGGACGCGAGCTCGGCGGCGAAGGGCGAGAGCGTCGCCGACACTATCCGCGTCGTATCCTGCTACGCCGACATCATCGCGATGCGCCACCCCAAGGAGGGCGCGCCCCTGGTCGCGAGCCACTTTGCTTCCGTCCCGGTCATCAACGCGGGCGACGGCGGCCACCAGCATCCCACGCAGACCCTGACGGACCTTATGACCATCCGCGCGCTGAAGGGGCGCCTCGGCAGCATGACCGTGGGTCTCTGCGGCGACCTGAAGTTCGGCCGCACCGTCCATTCCCTGATCAACGCCCTGGTACGCTATCCCGGCATCCGCTTCGTGCTCATCTCCCCGCCGGAGCTCCGCGTCCCGAGCTACATCCGTGAGGACGTCCTCACCAAGAACGGCATCCCGTTCGAGGAGGTGGACAGCCTGGACGATGCGCTCAGCTCGCTGGATATCCTCTACATGACGCGCGTCCAGAAGGAGCGCTTCTTCAACGAGGATGACTACATCCGCCTGAAGGACAGCTACATCCTGACCGAGAGCCGCATGAAGCTCGCGAAGGAGGACATGTTCGTCCTCCATCCGCTCCCCCGTGTCAACGAGATCTCCGTGGAGGTCGACAACGACCCGCGCGCAGCCTATTTCCGTCAGGTCATGTACGGCGTTTACGTCCGTATGGCCCTGATCATGACGCTTCTGGAGGTGAAGGACCCATGCTGAATATCAGTGGACTGAATGAAGGGATCGTACTTGACCACATCAAGGCCGGCAAAAGCCTGGACATCTACTACCAGCTCGGGCTGGACAAGCTGGACTGCCAGGTCGCGATCATCAAGAACGCGCACAGCCGCAAGATGGGCCGGAAGGACATTATCAAGATCGAAGGGGATGTCCTGGACCGCATCGACCTGACCGTGCTTGGCTACATCGACCACACGATCACGGTCAACATCATCCATGACGACAGGATCGTGGAAAAGCGCAAGCTCTCCCTTCCGGACCGCATCACGAACGTCCTGAAGTGCAAGAACCCGCGCTGCATCACCTCGATCGAGCAGGAGCTCCCGCACATCTTCTATCTGGCAGACCCGGAGAAGGAGACCTACCGCTGCCTTTACTGCGAGGAGAAGTATACGTCCAGGTGATCCTGGTATACGTCCAGATGATCCTTCAGCCGGAAAAGCTCCGGAGATCTGGATCACTTTCAAAAAACCACCGGGGAGATCCCGCAGATCTTCCCGGCCGCACACACAGAAAAAGCCGCCCGGACGCTGGTCACCAGCCATCCGGGCGGCTTTCTTTTCCGCCGCCTTTTCTTCTTCAGTATATCTGCTTCAGTTTTTACCTGCTTCAGGCGCATCCTGCTTCACTGCTTAAGGCGATTTCTGCTTCACTGCTCAAGAAGCATTCTGCTTCAGCTGATCCTGCCTGTTTTTCTTCAGGCTTATTCCGTGGCGCGGATAAACTCCTCGTACACGTACTTCCGCAGCTTCTCGCGGTTCTCCGGGTCCTTTCCGCCCGCCGGCCTCCCGTCGATCTCGTTCGCGTACAGGCAGAAATTCGAAGAACTGCTGACCAGGATCTCATCAGCCGCATAAAGCTCGTCCTGGGTGAAGGGTGTCTCGCTGACCGGGATGCCCAGGGCATGGCAGGCCCGGATCAGGTGCGCGCGGGCGATGCCGGGCAGGATCAGGTGGTCTGTCGGCGCGGTGCGGAAGACGCCGTCCTTCAGGATATGGACGTTCGAGTGGGCGCACTCGGTCACACGGCCGCCCGGCCGGACAAAGATGCACTCCTTTGCGCCTGCGCGCTTCGCCTTCTCCGATGCCATGACCGACGGGATCAGGTTCAGGGTCTTGATGTCGCAGTGGAAGAACCGCGTATCCTCGGTGGTCACGAGCCGGACCGGCTCCGCCCCGTCCCTGATTACGGCAGGCTTCAGCATCACCCAGAGATTTCCGGGCCCCTCCGTGAAGACATGGTCCCGGATGCCGGTGCCGCGGGTCACCTGATAGTACACGAACAGCTCCCCGGTATCCACCTTGCGGACCAGGTCGTTCAGAAGATCCTTCATCTCCTGCTTCGTGACAGGCATACGGATCTCAAGCTTCGCCGCGTTGCCGAAGAAGCGGTCGATGTGCTCGTCCAGCGCGAAGATATGGTAATTCCGGCTCGGTCCCGCGTCATAGACTCCGTCCCCGAACCAGCTGACACGGTCATTCATGGGAATGGTCATCTCCTCAAGCTCCCCGAATTTCCCGTTGTAGTAACCCAGATTTTTCATATTCCGTCCCTCCTGTCAAG
>CACXDR010000231.1 GCA_902766415.1 uncultured Lachnospiraceae bacterium | reverse complement strand
TTCCTTAAGAGCCGCGAGCTGTGCTTCGCTTAAGCCGGTGGTGCAGAGGACCAGCGGCATCTTATGCTCCGCCGCGAAGCGGATCACAGGATCCACAGCCTTCGCGACAGAGAAATCGACGATCACGTCCGCGGCCGTCCCCGCCGCCTCTTCCATAGTGGCGTAGACGGGATAGCCGGACTGTGCAGCAGTGTTGATATCGACGCCGCAGGCGATCTCCACGCCCGCGTCCTCAGCGCAGAGTGCGCTGATGACCTTTCCCATGGCGCCGTTCGCGCCGTGAAGCAGAATTCTGATCACAGGATACCGTATCCTTTCATTGCAGCCTTCAGGCTCTTTACATGCTCCTCTTCAAGATCCGTCAGCGGCAGGCGCAGCGGGCCCGCGTTCATGCCCATCAGGTTCAGCGCCGCCTTGACCGGGATCGGGTTCACCTCGATAAACAGCTGGTGGATCAGCTCCGCCGCCTCGATCTGCATGGCAGCCGCCTTCTTCACGTCGCCGTCCAGCATGGCCCTGCACATCTCATGCGTCTTCGCCGGCGCGACGTTCGCGAGCACGGAGATGACGCCCTTGCCGCCGAGAGCCATGAGCGGGATGATCTGATCGTCGTTTCCGGAATAGATGTCGATGGGAGCGCCGTCCATGAACTCAAGGAGGCGGAGCGTCGCCGAGAAGTTGCCGCTCGCTTCCTTCAGCCCGACGATGTTGTCGACGTTCTTCACAAGGTGCGCGATGGTCTCCGGCTGGATGGTCACGCCCGTGCGGCCGGGGATATTGTAAAGGATGACCGGGATGGTCAGGGCCTTCGCGACCTCGGTGAAGTGGCGGATCAGGCCCTTCTGCGTCGCCTTGTTGTAGTACGGGGAGACGACCAGCACGCCGTCCGCGCCGTAGCGCTGCGCCTCGACGGAAAGATAGATCGCCGTGTCAGTGCAGTTGGAGCCGGTACCGGCGATGACCGGGATGCGCCCCTTGACCACCTCGCAGGTGTAGCGGATCACGTCAAGGTGCTCCTCGTGGTCAAGCGTGGAAGCCTCGCCGGTGGTCCCCATCGAGATGATGGCGTCCGTCCCGTTCGCGATCTGGTCCTCGAGCAGCGCCTCGAGCGCCTTGTAGTTGACCGTGCGGTCCTCGTTCATCGGCGTTACGAGCGCGACGCCGGATCCTTCAAAAATAGACATAGTTTCCTCCGATCTCAGTGACTGAATACTGTTTTGATTTCGGAAATGCAGTTCACCGCATCCTTAAGCTCTTCCGGGAAAACGACTCCCGTGATGATGAGCTCCATCTCCTCCGGCTTCTGCGACAGAAGCCGGCGCATCTCGTCCGGGGTCATGATGCCAAGGTCCATAAGCCCCAGGATCTCATCAAGGATCAGGACGTCGCAGCTGCCTGTCGTAAGCACCTTCTTCGCGAAGCCGATCGCGTTCCTGATGTTGATCTGCTCCTCCTGCTTCTCTTCCTCCGGAAGATCTTCATAGAGGCCGGTATACCGCTCGAAGCTGAACACCTTGAGATCCGGTTCCAGCTTTTTAAGCACACGCATCACGCCCTCGTTCCCTCTTCCCTTCAGGAAATGGATGAGCGTGACTGTCTTTCCGTCGCCGAGCGCCTTGATTCCTTTTCCGATGGCGGCATTCGTCTTGCCGATCCCGCTGCCGCAGATCACAGTGATCCCGTTGACTGGTTCCATAAAAAACCCCTTTCAGCTGCCTTATCGTACCATATCGAACTCAAAGTTTCAAGAAATGTACGTTTTATACACCAAAACAGGTGATAACATGGACATTCTGTTCAGCGCAGTGCGCAGGACAGGTCGTCCGCAAGCCGCTCAGACCTTCTTTACGACCTCTCCCTCGCGCTTCATGATCGAATCCGCAGGGACAGTTCCGCGCACGGATGTCAGCGGATAGACCATGCTGTGCCTCCCGATCACCGCGCCGGGATTCATGACGGAGCCGCACCCGACCTCGGCAAAATCGCCCATCATGGCGCCGATCTTCCGGAGTCCCGTCTCGATGTCCTCCTCGCCTGTGTGGATCACGACGTTCTTCCGGTCGCTCTTGATATTGCTCGTGATGGAGCCCGCGCCCATATGCGCCTTGAAGCCAAGGATGGAGTCGCCGACATAGTTATAATGCGGGGTCTCGACCTT
>CACXDR010000230.1 GCA_902766415.1 uncultured Lachnospiraceae bacterium | reverse complement strand
TCCGCCTTCCGCCAGCTGACCGGCGTAAGCCCGAACTTCCACGAGCGCACCGTCTCAGGATCCTTTAAATATTCGTCTCCCGGCATGAATTCCGCCAGATGCCTGTCCCCGGCCGCGGCGATCATCCCGTAACGGCGGAACAGGTCAAACTTCACCCGGTGCGCGCAGTCGAAGCTGGAGTTCATCCAGTTCGTGTCCGGCGCTGTAAAACCTTCCATATAATAACGGCTGACGAAATCGCGGTAGACGGGGAACAGGTCGGTCCCCCGGTACGACGCCTCCGTAAACCAGGTGAAGTGGTTGATGCCGGTCACGTTCACATGGATATCCCTGCGCTCCGGCTCAGGAACGCCCAGCATCTCCGCGGCAGCCTGCGCGAGCAGGCGCTGCGTGCTGAACACCTCATGGCAGCAGCCGAACGCGCGGATGCCCGGAAAAACATGGTACAGCACCTTCACGCAGAGGGACATGGGATTCGTATAGTTGATGACCCAGGCATCCGGGCACAGGTCCCTGATCCCCTCCGCGACCGGGACGAACATGGGCAGGGTCCGCAGCGCGCGGATCATACCGCCCGGACCGGCGGTATCGCCGACGGACTGCCAGATGCCGAGCCGTTCCGGCATGTGGACGTCGGCCTCCATTTCGTCGAAGGTGCCGGGCAGGATGGAGATCACCACAAAGTCCGCGCCCTTAAGGGCTTCCGCAAGCGTGTCTGCCACGGAATAAGTCCAGTGCCCCTTTGTTTCCGGGTCCTCGTCCACCAGGCGGCCGATAACGGCATTGGCCTCCGCCGCCTCCCGGTCGATGTCGTAGAGGACCACCTCCCCGCTCATGGATGGCTCGTCCGCAAGGTCCGTCATGAACTTCCAGGCCCAGCCGCGCGAGCCTCCGCCGATATACGCAAGGCGGATCCCCTCCGCTTTTTCTCCCTGATGCCTTATCATATGTCCTCTCCCTGAAACATGGACAGTACCTTTTCAAATTCCAGCTTTCCGCCGAAAAGATCCAGGGCGCTGCCGATCGTCACGTCGACACGGCCCTTTCCAAGCTCCTTAAGGATCCGGATATCCTCATAGCTCCCCACGCCGCCCGCGTACGTGACCGGGCGCCCGCAGGCATCTGCCAGGAGGCGGACCAGCGGCGCCTCGACGCCGTTCGCTTTTCCTTCGACATCCACCGCGTGGACCAGGAATTCGCTGCAGAAGCCGCCGAGGCGTTCCAGAAGCTCCGGTGTGACCTCCTCATCAGTGAAGCTCTGCCAGCGGTCCGTCACGACAAAATATTTCCCGTCCCGCTTCCGGCAGGAAAGGTCCAGGACGAGGCGTTCCTTCCCGACCGCCTTTTCAAGCGCCCGGATCCTGTCGTAGAGGATCCGCCCCTCACGGAACACCCAGGAGGTGACGATCACGTGGGACGCGCCGTCCTCTATGAATCCGGCGGCATTGTCCGCGGTGATCCCCCCGCCGGCCATGAGGCCGCCCGGCCACGCGGAAAGCGCCGCGCGGGCCTGCTCCCTGGTCGCGGCGTAGTGCGGGCTGTCCTTCGCGTTCAGAAGGATCACGTGCCCGCCCGGAAGCTTAAGCCTCCTGTAAAGGTCCGCGTACCACGCGCCGCCGCGTTCCGAGACGAAATTCTCCTCCGCCGTGTCACCCGCGTCACGGAGCGTCCCGCCGACGATCTGCTTTACCTTGCCGTTATGGATGTCGATGCATGGCCTGAATCTCATAAGCCTTCCGTTTCCTCCCAAAAGGACTGCGGCCGCGCATGACATAGCGCGGCCGCAGCTGCCAGATCCGGTAAGGATCATCTGCTCACGAGGTCATACTCCCCGTCAAACCAGCTTCCGACGTAGCTGTCAGCAGGATCATACGTCTGCACGTAGAGCTCCCTGGCTTCCCCGTCGATGTTGATCCTGTAGTATCCGTAATCGTTCCAGATAATGATCGCGTGCAGATCCTCGCGGACCGGACCGGAAAGATATCTCGTGTTCCAGCCGTCCTCGCTGTAGCCGTACATTGCGGCGCACATCGTGTCACCGCCGGCGGCGTCGAGCGTGATCGTGCGGCCGTCGTCCGCCCGGTACTGCCCGTTCATCCACGCGTACGGCCTGGTCGCCTGGCTCTCGTCACGGCCTTCCATCTCGTCGCGGGACATGGTGACCACGACGCCGCCGTCCATCCACTGGCCGGCGCTGTTGACCGGGAACCCGTCCGGGGTCCTCGTGTTCACGAGGAGATAGCCGTCGCTCCCGAAATAATAGCATTCCGCGGTGCCGTCATTGTTTCCGTCAAGCCAGTGCCAGCCGTCGCAGAGCCACGTGCCGTCCTGGTTGTCATACCACCAGCCGTGCCCGTCCTGGCGCCATACGCCCGCGAACGCCGGGACCGAAAGGGCGGCGGAAACGAAAGCCGCGATCAGCGCAGCAGCAAGTTTTTTCATAGTCTGCCTCCTTTTCCGTGAAAAAAATCCTGTTTCCTTCTGAAATGCTCTTCCGCCGGACCGGTCATGGCCGGGGTCAGTTCTTTCTCTCCTGCGTGGGGATCACCGCGAAGAACACAAGGTCCTTGTCAGAATCATTGATCATCTGGTGCGTCTCTCCCTCCGGGCAGTACGCGGTCATGCCGGCGCTCACCGGGACCAGATCGCCGTCCTGCCAGGTCTTTCCCTCTCCCTCGAGGATGTGGATGATCTCGCTGTTGCCCTCATGCTTATGGAGCCCGATCGAACATCCCGCAGGGATCTTTATGAGAAGGATCTTGTTGAGCCCGTCGTTCGTCACCTTCATATAAATCGTGCCTTCACCGCCCTTGAAATGCTCCTCCGGCTTCCATTCGATCTCATCGTACCTGATAACCATACTGTCTCCTTTCTGAAATCCGTCTGAATTCTTAGAAGGCCTGCGCCGGGGAACTCCTCCCCTCCGCGTCCTGATCTCATTATACCCTGTATCCCTCATGATTTGAACCGCAACGATCAGTCCCAGACCTCAAAACCGAAGAATCGCAGACATGCAGGGGACTGATCATCTCAGCAGGGGGGGCATCGTCCGTTTCGGTTCTCATAATTATGCTTTCTTTTGTATAAAAGCAGGTTTTTTTGTATTTTTATATTGACCGGAGCCGAATTTAGTGGTAATTTCTTTCTAAACCAGTGACAAAGAGGAAGTACCTTCTGTTGAAGCATCACAGAGAGCCGCGGGCGGTGGGATCGCGGTATGACAGGCAGACGGGAATGGTCTTTCGAGGGCGAGCCGAACCGTTTTTCTCAAGCGGTGTAGGTGAGACGGAGCAGGATCTCCGTTACCAAGTTCCGGCATATGATAGTATGCGCTGAGAGGGCGGGAGACCGCCAAACTGGGTGGTACCGCAGGAAAAAACGTGATAAACGTCCTGTCCCGGCATAGATTGCCGGGGCAGGATTTTTTTGTTTCTGTTCAGTGCCTGCAGCGAGGGTCACGAAGCGGCCCGGGTCCGGGTGCTGAGTAAATATGATTCTATTATTTAAAGGAGGAAAAACCATGGCAGCAGAAACCAAGATCCCCTACAAGATCTACCTTGAAGAAAACGAGATGCCGGATTCCTGGTACAATGTCCGCTCAGATATGAAGCAGAAGCCTGCCCCGCTTCTTAACCCGGGGACAGGAAAGCCGATGACCGCGGAGGAGCTGGGAGGCGTTTTCTGTGAGGAGCTTGTAAAGCAGGAGCTTGACAACGATACGCCTTATATTGAGATTCCGCAAGAAATACGTGACTTCTATAAAATGTACAGACCTGCTCCCCTTGTACGTGCATACTGCCTTGAAAAAGCACTGGGCACACCTGCAAAAATTTACTATAAATTCGAGGGCAACAACACAAGCGGAAGTCATAAGCTTAATTCTGCAATAGCTCAGGCATAT
>CACXDR010000229.1 GCA_902766415.1 uncultured Lachnospiraceae bacterium | reverse complement strand
CAGCGGGAATACGGTCATCGTCATCGAACACAATCTTGACGTCATCAAGACCGCAGATTATATTATCGATATGGGTCCGGAAGGGGGCGACGGCGGCGGCACGGTCGTCGCGAAGGGCACGCCTGAACAGGTCGCTGCCATCCCGGAATCCTATACCGGACGGTATATCCGGAGCTATCTTTGAAAAAGGGCGGCATCAGAAGGGGAGCTCCCCGGGATGGTGCCGCCTTCCTGAAAAATAAGGAGGTACGATCTTTGGAAGTAAGGGACCAGGAAAAAATCATCGTGATCGATTTCGGCGGCCAGTACAACCAGCTGGTGGCGAGACGCGTCCGCGAGGCAAATGTTTACTGCGAGATCTATTCCTACAAGACGCCGCTTGAAAAGATCCGGGAGATGGCGCCGAAGGGCATCATCCTGACCGGCGGGCCGGCCAGCTGCTATGAGCCCGGCGCGGCGACCTGCGACCCGGACCTGTTCCGGATGGGCATCCCGGTCCTCGGGCTCTGCTACGGCGCGCAGCTGATGAGCTATGTGCTCGGCGGCAATGTTGAACGCGCCGCGGACAGGGAGTACGGAAGGACGGACATCACGGTCGATGCTCCCGACTCCCCGATCATGAAGGGCGTCCCGGGCGAGACGGTCGTCTGGATGAGCCATTTCGACTATATCTCGAAGCTCGCACCCGGCTTCTCAGTCGTCGCGCATTCCGCGAACTGCCCGGTCGCCGCGGCGGAGAACCGCGCGGAGAAGCTTTACGCGATCCAGTTCCACCCGGAGGTCCTCCACACGGCCGAGGGCTCGAAGATGCTCGCGAATTTCGTTCACGACGTGTGCGGCTGCGCCGGGACCTGGCGCATGGATGCGTTCGCGAAGCAGACCATCGAACAGATCCGCGCGAAGGTCGGAAACGGCAGGGTGCTCTGCGCCCTTTCCGGCGGCGTGGATTCAAGCGTCGCGGCGGTCCTTCTTTCCAAGGCAGTCGGGCCGCAGCTGACCTGCGTGTTCGTGGACCACGGTCTGCTCCGCAAGAACGAGGCGGAGGAGGTGGACGCGGTCTTCGGCCCGTCCGGCCCCTATAAGCTGAACTTCGTGCATGTGGACGCCCGTCACCGGTTCTACGTGAAGCTTGCCGGCGTGTCCGAGCCGGAGCGGAAGAGAAAGATCATCGGCGAGGAGTTTATCCGCGTGTTTGAGGAGGAGGCGAAGAAGATCGGTGCCGTGGACTTCCTGGTCCAGGGGACCATCTACCCCGACGTCGTGGAAAGCGGCCTCGGCGGCGAGAGCGCTGTCATCAAGTCGCACCACAACGTGGGCGGCCTGCCGGATTTCGTCGATTTCAAGGAGATCATTGAGCCGCTCAGGAACCTGTTCAAGGACGAGGTCCGCAAGGTCGGGCTGGAGCTCGGCATTCCGGAGAAACTGGTGTTCCGCCAGCCGTTCCCGGGCCCGGGTCTCGGCATCCGTATCATCGGAGACGTCACGGAGGAGAAGGTGAAGATCGTTCAGGACGCTGACGCGATCTTCCGCGAGGAGATCGCGAACGCCGGGCTGGACCGCGAATACAACCAGTATTTCGCCGCGCTGTCCAATATGCGCTCCGTAGGCGTCATGGGCGACGAGCGCACCTACGACTACGCCGTCGTGATCCGCGCCGTCAAGACCATCGACTTCATGACCGCCGAAAGCGCCGAGATCCCCTATCCCGTACTCCAGAAGGTGACGAGCCGCATCATCAACGAAGTCCGGCACGTGAACCGCGTCATGTACGATATCACCAGCAAGCCGCCGGGAACGATCGAGCTTGAGTGATAACGAGTGTCCCCCTCCAATCATTTTGTTCCTGTAAAGTACACAAATTATGAACTTCCGAAAGGGCCTTTGAGTGAACCTCAGAGGCCTTTTTTTTGTTGGCCTTGCAGGTTTTTTGGATATGTAGATGGGTGGATGAGTGGGAAATAGATCGGAAATTAAGAGGTTAAGTGGGGAATAAGAGAGAAAGTTGAGAGAAACTGCAGAGGAACAAGATAAGTGATAAATGCAGAGACAACTTTAGTGGTTCGGGATATAGAACATTTTGAGAATCTAAAAAAGGGGGACTCAGATGTG
>CACXDR010000228.1 GCA_902766415.1 uncultured Lachnospiraceae bacterium | reverse complement strand
GTTGCTCGCGTCCATGGCGCCCTCCGCGGCGCCGGCGCCGATGATCGTGTGGATCTCGTCGATGAAGAGGAGGATGTTGCCGGCCTGCATGACCTCCTGGAGGACTCTTTTGATGCGCTCCTCAAACTCGCCGCTGTACTTGGACCCGGCGATCATTCCCGAGAGGTCAAGCGTCACGAGACGCTTTTCCGCGATCGTCTCCGGCACGTCCCCGCTCACGATGAGCTGGGCAAGGCCCTCGACCACCGCGGTCTTCCCGACGCCCGGCTCCCCGATGAGGCAGGGGTTGTTCTTCGTCCTGCGGCTCAGGATCTGCATGACGCGCTGCATTTCCGCCTTGCGGCCGATGACGGGGTCCAGGCGCCCGTTCTTCGCGAGCTCGGTCAGGTCACGCGAGTACTGGTCAAGCGTCGGCGTCTCCGCCGGCTGGTCACCCGGGCGGTGCCTGCCCTGCGCGTTAGGCGCGGGAGCCTCCGTCTGCATTCCCTCCTCGCCCATGGCGCCGAGGATGTCCACATAGACCTTCTGGATGTTCACGCCGATGGTGTAAAGAAGCTTCGCCGCCACGCAGGTCCTTTCGCGGAGCAGCGCGATCAGGAGATGCTCCGTCCCGATCTGGGACGCGTGGAAGCGCTCCGCCTCCGCATGGCTCTGCTCAAGGGCGCGCCGCGCCATGGGCGTGTACTGCGGCTCGTCCTTCAGGGTGACGCTGCCGCCCGAATGGATCAGCTGGTCCATAAGGTTCCGGACCTTCTCCTCCGTGACCTCGTTCTCCGCGAGGACCCTGGCCGCGACGCCGGTCTCCTGCCGGATCAGGCCGAGAAGAAGATGTTCCGTCCCGATATACTGGTTCTGAAGCTGCCGTGCAGCCTGGTAGGCGAGATCGATCGCCTCCCTGGCCTGTCCGGTAAAATAATCTGCCATTTAAACCTCCTTTATTTCAGGCAGCTCTCTGCGGATATAATCCGCGCGGACGGCATCGAGCTTTTCCCTGTCCACCGGTCCCCGCGCGGCTGCGATCAGATTGTAGGGCTGTATGCCGAAGTACAGCCTGTAAAGGCTCACCGGCTCCCCGGCGGTTATGATGCCGTCCGTGATCCCCGCCATCACCTGTGAGATATAGCTCAGCGCGTCCCGGAGCGAGAGCTTCCGGGCGTACTTCAGAAGCCCGTAGGCTTTGAAGGCCTCGTCCACGCGCTCAAGCCTGTGGACCTCGACCGACTTCCTGCGCACCTGGTTCTCCTCGCTGTTCAGCTGCGCCGCGACCTTCACGACGAGGTCCAGGATCTCACGCTCGGAGAGCCCGAGCGTCTTCGAGTTGGAAACGTCGTAGAGCGCGCCGTAGTTCTCCCGTCCCGCGCCGTACACGCCGCGGATCGTGACGCCGAAACGCGTCATGGACTGGAGAAGGCTCTGGAACTGCTTGCCCGTGGATAGCGCCGGAAGATGCACGACGATGTTCGCGCGCATCCCCGTGCCGACGTTCGTCGGGAACGAGGTAAGGTACCCGAAGCGCTCGTCGAACGCGTAGGCGAAGCTTTCGTTCAGCCGGTCGTCCAGCGCGTCCGCGCGCGACCACAGCTCGTAGATATGCTGGTTCGGGGAGATCAGCTGGAGACGGATATGGTCGTCCCCGTTAAGGACCAGGCTCACATCCTCGGTCTCTGAAAGGACCAGGCCCACCGGAGCCCTGCGGCCCAGGATCCCTGCGTTCAGGATGCGCCGCTCGCGCATGGCGAGGCGCTCCGCCTCCGGGATCTCCGCGAGAAGGCTGCCGGTAAAGCTTTCCCCCGCCTCCTCGCAGAAGGGCTCAAGCCCTGCCCTGAGGCGCCGGAGCATCTCCCCCGCCTCATCCGCGGTCAGGCTCCCGGGGAAGCGGTATTCCTTCCAGTTCCTCGCAAGCCGGATCCTGCTCGACACGTAATTCGACCCGGTATCCATCCGGACCTGCTCATACCATTTAAGCATCCGCGTCCTCCTTCTCGAGCTCCCTGATCCTGTCCCTGTACTGTGCCGCGAGCTCGAACTCCTCGTCCCGGATCGCCTGCCTTAAGCTTACCCTTAATTCGTTCAGCTCCGCGGCCCTTCCGCTCTCCGGCTT
>CACXDR010000227.1 GCA_902766415.1 uncultured Lachnospiraceae bacterium | reverse complement strand
CTTCGCGTCCTTCCAGAGCACCGAGGCGAAGCCCTCCGGGGAGAGGATCGCGTACACCGCGTTTTCAAGCATCCACACCCGGTCCGCTGCGCCGATGGCCAGCGCCCCGCCGCTGCTTCCCTCCCCCGTAACGATCGCGACGGAGGGGGTCTTCATCCGTGTCATGAACGCAAGGCATTCCGCGATCGCCGTGCTCTGGCCGCCGCTCTCCGCCTCCGCGCCCGGGTAGGCGCCCGGCGTGTCGATGAGCGCGATCACCGGTCGGTGGAACTTCTCCGCCTGCTGCATGAGCCGCTTCGCCTTCCGGTAGCCCTCCGGCGACGCCATGCCGAAATTGCAGCTGATCTGCTCCTCCGTATTCCGTCCTTTTTTCTGCCCGATGACAGTCACCGGCATCCCGTGGAACAGGGCGATGCCGCCGATCATGGCCGGGTCGTCCCCGTGCAGCCGGTCGCCGTGCAGCTCCACGAAGCCCGGGAACAGCACCCTTAAATAATCGCGGATGCCCGGCCTGTCCGGACGCCGCGCGAGCTGCACCCGTTCGTACGGTGCAGGGCTTCCTAAGCGCCCTTCTTCTTTCATCCCGTTTTCCGCCTTCGTCCCGGCGGTCGCCTTCGTCACGGCGGTTGCTTTCATCCCGGCAGCCGCCTTTGTACCGGTATCCGTATTCGTCCCGGCGCTCGCTTTCATCCCGGCAGCCGCCTTCGTCCCGGCATGAAGCCTGAGGAGCCGCGCCAGTATGGCCCGCATGTCCTTCCGCTCCACGATCCGGTCGATCATTCCGTGCTCCAGAAGGAACTCCGCTCTCTGGAACCCCTCCGGCAGCGCGCTGCCGATGGTCTGCTCGATGACGCGCGGCCCGGCAAAGCAGATCAGCGCCCCGGGCTCCGCGAGGATGATGTCCCCGAGGTTCGCGTAGCTTGCGCTGACGCCGCCGGTGGTCGGATCGGTCAGGACACTGATCATCAGGCCGCCGCGCTCCCGGAAGCGTTCCACCGCCGAGGCCGTCCGCGCCATCTGCATCAGGGAGAACAGTCCCTCCTGCATCCTCGCGCCGCCGCTGGCGCTGAACAGGACCAGCGGGAGCTTTTTCCTTCCGGCATACTCCGCAAGGCGGGCGATCTTCTCCCCCTCCGCGCTTCCCATGCTTCCCATAAGGAAGGCGCCGTCCAGGATGCCGATGGCCGTCCGGATGCCTTTGATCTTCCCGGTGCCCGCCGTGAAGGCGGATGCCGATCCTGTTTTCTGTCTCGCCGCGCGAAGCTTTCCGCCATAGCCCGGGAACCTCAGCGGGTCCCGGGTCTCCATATCCCGGAACAGCTCCGAAAAGCTTTCCCCGTCGCAGATCTCACGGATCCGCTCCTCCGGCGGCATGGGGAAGTACCGTCCGCAGCCCGGGCACACGAAGCTGTTTTCCCTGAGCTTCTTTTCCGGGATGAGCCCGCCGCAGCCCGGGCATTCCCGGACTGTCTCCGCGGCGATGTCCCGCATTTCCCTGAGGCGGATCCACTGCTTCTTCCTTAAAGAGAATAATTCATCCAGCTGCATGCTCCGGAGCCCCCTTCTTAAGCCAGTCCCCGATCTCACCCTGGTGCTTCTCCCAGAAAACGGTATCGTACTGTCCGCGGATAAAGTCCGGGTGGTAGGTCACGAGGTGCATGAACTCCGCGTTGGTCCGGATCCCGTCGATCACCAGCTCATCCAGGGCGCGCCGCATCCGCCGCACCGCCTCGAGCCTTGTGCTCCCGCGGACGATGATCTTCGCGATCATGGGATCGTACCACGGCGTCACCTCAAAGCCCGCAAAAAGGTGGCTTTCCGTCCGGACCCCGAAGCCCTGCGGGAAATGCAGGGCCCGGACCACGCCGGGCGTCTCCGCTTTGATGCGGCATTCGATCGCGTGACCGGAGATACGGATGTCCTCCTGCGTGAAATGAAGCTTCATTCCCGCGGCGATGCGGATCTGCTCCTTCACGAGGTCGATCCCCGTCACCTCCTCGGTCACCGGGTGCTCCACCTGGATCCGGGTGTTCATCTCGATAAAATAGAAGTTCCGGTCCCTGTCCAGGACGAACTCCACGGTCCCGGCGCTCCTGTAGCCTGCCGCTGCCGCGGCACGGACTGCCGTTTCCAGGAGCATCTGCCGCTTTCCGCTGTCCAGGAATGAAGCAGGCGCCTCCTCAAGGAGCTTCTGGTGATGATCCTGCATGGAGCAGTCGCGTTCCCCAAGGGACACGATATTTCCGAAGCAGTCCCCCAGGATCTGCACCTCCACGTGCCGCGGGTCTTCGATCAGCTTCTCAAGGTACATCGAGTCGTCGCCGAAGGCCGCCCTTGCCTCAGCCCTTGCTGTCTGGAACGCGCTGCGGACCTCGTCTTCGCTCCGCGCCTCCCGCATTCCCTTTCCGCCGCCGCCGGCAGAAGCCTTCAGGAGCACCGGATATCCGATCTCCGAAGCGGTCCGCGCAGCCTCATCCTCCGTATTTACCAGTCCGCCGGAGCCGGGGACCACGGGAACGCTGTTTGCTTTCATAAGCTCCCGCGCAGCCTGCTTGTCACCCATCCTCCGGATCACATCCGCGGGCGGGCCGATGAATACGATGCCCCAGTCCGCGCAGAGCCCGGCGAAATCCGCGTTTTCAGAGAGAAAGCCGTAGCCCGGGTGGATCGCCTCACAGCCGGTCTTGCGGGCTGTCTCGATCAGCGCCTCCGCGTTCAGGTAGCTTTCCGAGGCTTTTTCCGGTCCTATGCACACTGCCTGGTCCGCAAGCATCACGGGAAGCGACGAACGGTCCGCGGCGGAATAAGCCGCCACGGTCCGGATGCCCATCTCCCGGCAGCACCGGATGATCCGCACCGCGATCTCCCCGCGGCAGGCAACGAGTATCTTTTTAAACATGGATCTCCTTAACTTAACTGTCCTTCTCCTGATCCGGGCGGAGCCGCACGAGCGCCTGGTGAAAGCTTACCAGGGCGCCGTTCTCCGCCGGGATCTCCTTAACGATGCCGTCGTGATCCGCCGTGACCTCGTTCATCAGCTTCATTGCTTCGATGATCCCGACTACGTCTCCCTTTCTGACCCGCTGGCCCACCTTGACGAAGGGTTCCTTCTCAGGTGATTCCGCGCGGTAAAAGGTACCGACTAGGGGCGCCAGGATCTCCAGATCCGCGTCCGCGCCCCGGCTGCCGGATGCCTGTGCCATG